>DATLIT010000031.1:0-5540 GCA_035539295.1 Terrimicrobiaceae bacterium
AATATGCTGTTACGTGGGGTCGCCCGATGCGATCCAAGGGAAGGTCGCCGATGTGCGCAAGCCAGCGCGCAAGAATCAATTCCTCCTTGCGGACCGTGGAGAGTTTCTTGGGGGCGTCAAGCAGGGGAGCGTGGGCCGCCCCTTCCCCATTCGCTCGTCGCCTAACTTCATCCTTCTCTGCCAACTGTCGATGATGAGCGATATACTCGGCGGTAGCTGCCGAGAGCATCGGCTTTCGACCGCGAGCGGGCATCGAAACCCCGTGTCGGCGGGCATGGAGGATCTCGTCACGAGCCTCCACCGCCTCCGTAAGGTTCGCCGCTGGTCGTCCATCTTTAACCAGCGGTACCCGCCTCGCGGATCTCTCACCGGGCAAGCGATACTGCAGGTAATAGCGGTTCCCCCGGATCCATAGTCCCCTCACTTTCCGATTGCGGGAATCCCGCGCAGCGATAAAGTTCGCCGATCTGCCCGAATGCGTCTCTCCAAGGGGCGCGGCTTTCATGACGTTCCTTGACGTTGCACACCGTTAATGTAGAACAGACTGTAGCACTCGGTCAATAGTAGATGGAACTCAATATTCCGAACATACTTATAACCAAGTATTTTGCCAGAGTAGCTCAGGGGTAGAGCAGGGGACTCATAAGCCCTTGGTCGGGGGTTCAAATCCCTCCTCTGGCACTTGCAGCAGCGACGAATCTTCCTCGACTTTCGCACCGACAACCTCGAATTTACTTCATGGCAAACATCAAATCCGCAGCCAAACGCGCGCGCCAAGGCATCGCTCGCCGCGCACGCAACACCGGCGTCACCAGTGCGCTCAAATCGGGCCAAAAGAAGGTTCGCGAGGCGGTCACCGCGGGGAAACTCGATGAGGCGAAATCTGAGTTTGCCAGGATTTCGGCGGCGCTCGACAAGGCAGCAAAGCGCGGGATCATTCATAAGAATAGCGCTGATCGACGAAAGAGTGCGCTCAACCGCGCTCTCAGACCAACTTGAGTTGGGTGATAGCCGATAGCACCGATCGCTGCCGGCAATCAACAAATCGTGCACGTCGAAGAGTTCGCTGCATTACGATCAGTAATCGAGCATCATCTCCCTGAAGCCCTGAAGTTTCTCGAGAGACTGGTGGCAGTGAATAGCTTTACGGCGAACCGTGCTGGCGTGCTTCGCAACGCGGAGCTTGTAGCGGCACAGTTTCGAGAGCTTGGCTTCGCTGAGGAGCGTGTCCCGGCGGAGAATCCTGTCTTTGGAGATCACCAGTTCTTGAGACGTTCCGGAAAAGGCAGAAAGGGAGTCATGCTGGTGACTCACCTGGATACGGTTTACCCGGAAGAGGAGGAGAAAAGGCACCGTTTCAGCTGGCAGGCTGAGGCCGGACGCATTTACGGCCCCGGAGTATATGACAACAAGGGCGGGACGGTAATGATCTGGCTTGTCCTCTCTGCTTTGCGCGAGCTGGAGCCGAAGGTATTCGAGAATTTCTCGTGGCAGATTGCGGCCAATGCGGCGGAAGAAGAGCTTGTCCCCGATTTCCCGGAGTTATGCCGCGCACGGATGCCGCGCGAGTGTCACGCAGCGCTGGTCTTTGAAGCGTGCGGTGGTTCCGGCCAAGGAATGAGCTTGGCGCGGTGCCGCAAGGGCTCCGCAAACATGCGTGTCTATGTGGAGGGTCGCGGTGCTCATGCCGGGAGTCGTCATCGCGAAGGCGCGAACGCGATAGTCGAACTCGCCCGAGTGATCGAGCGGGTAGCGCAATTAACCGACTATTCGCGGGAGCTGACGGTGAATGTCGGATCCATCAAGGGAGGCGGGCCTGTTAATCGGGTGCCACACTTCGCTGAGTGCGAAGTTAACATTCGTGCACTCGATGAAGCGATTCTTCATGCCGCGGTTGATGCGATGTTTGCTTTGGAGGAGGAATCGGCTTCTGTCCGTGCCGTCAGCGACGGCTTCGCTTGTCGCGTTAAAGTCGAATTGCTGAACCGTAATCCGACCTGGCCACAAAACGCCACGACCGACGGTTTGATCGACGTTTGGATGCAGGCGGCGCAGAGGCTTCATCTGTCGCTGAGGGCTGAGCCGCGCGGTGGCCTAAGCGACGGCAACTACCTCTCTCGCTTTGTCCCTACCCTGGATGGGCTCGGCCCCTTCGGCTTGAACGGACATTCGTCGGAGCGTAGTCCAGACGGCTCGAAAGTGCCTGAGTATGTGGTCGTGTCTTCATTTCTCGAGATGGGCGCCATCAACGTCGCAGCCATTCGCGAGCTCGCGCGTCGATGAAACTTGAAGCCGAACGATTCATCATCAAGCTTCCACGACCCTTCCGTATCGCGCACGGTTCAAGCCGGACCCGCGAAACCATCCTTGTCCACATTCACTACGAGGGTATCGATGCGCATGGCGAAGGGGCTTTGCCGCCATACTATCGTTCATCGGCGGAGGCTTCACTCGACTGGCTGAACTCGATCGGGCGAAAGGCCGATCTCGCTGCGTGGGAAAGTGAGTGCGCACGTAAAGCACCAGCACAAGCGGCGGCGGGGCATGTTGCCCTTGAGATTGCGCTTGAAGATCTAAAGGCTCGGAAAGCAGGCAAACCATTATGGCAGATGTGGAATTTGCACCCGGCTGCAATTCCTGCGTGCTGGAGAACTGTTTCCATGGCCAGCAGCGAGCATGAACTTTGCGAGATGCTCGACGAGGCCCTGTCGCACGGTTCGACCTGTATCAAATTGAAGACCGGCAGTGGAGACTTTGCCTGGGACAAACGATGCATTCAGCTTGCCGTTGCGCGGAAAATTCGCCTTGGCCTTGATGTTAACGGAGGATGGACGCCCGCGCAGTCCGCACAAATTCTTCCGAAACTTGGCGAGCAGAAGATCGCGTTCGTCGAACAGCCAGTCGGTCGAGAGAGCGAAAAATGGCGCGAGCTTCGGAGCCGAGCGGGTGAGGCAGGCATTCCTCCGCTCGTTGCTGACGAGTCCCTGCAAGAGCAGGAGGATTTTGCCAAGTTCCGGGGCCTCATCGATGGGGTGAATGTCAAGCTACTCAAGACTGGTGGCCTCCGCGCCGCACTCCACTGGATTTCGCTGGCTCGCGAGCTTGGCCTGCTGGTGATGCTGGGCGTGATGGTCGAAACTGGAATTGGGCGCACTGCCGCCGCGCAATTGGCACCCCTGGCTGATTGGCTGGACATCGATCCGCCGGATTCGATCCCGGCCGATCCGCTGATCGGTTTCCAGATCTACGGAGACCGATTGGCGCTTTCAGATCGTCCGGGACTTGGCCTGGTGGAGGTTGAATCGACCTGATAAACTCGAGTGATTCACGATTTGTGGGGGCGCCGGTGCCAAGCGCCCGTTGATTTCGCAGGGCGTTTGACGCAGACGCCTCCTTTGGCGTGACCCGGGTCCGCCACTTAGGCGCACCCGAGGCGCGGACACCGCCGCTACGTCACGTCGCCACGGACGTCAGCTAAGGCCTTGCTCAGGACGGCAATGTGAGCGGGTGTGGTGCCGCGACATCCACCGATGATGCGCACACCGCGTTGTGCCAAGGCGAGACCCATGTGCGCAAACGCTTCCGGAGAGAGATCATCGACGTTCCGACCATAGCAGTAGCGCGCCACACGCGCCTTTGCGTAGACCGCCAACGGTAGCTCCGACGGGAGAACTCTCTCGGCAAGCCGCAACGCGACCTTTGAGTCCGCGATACAATTGATGCCAAGCATCTCTGCATCCTGATCGATTAATTTCTTGAAGGCGAATTCCAGCAAGACGCTGCCAGGCAGCAGCCCGTCTTCCTCCACGGCAAGTGAGCAAATCGCCGGGCAGTGATGGAGGGACTGCTTCACATGCAGGGCGATGAGCAGCTCGTCCATATCTTGAAAATTTTCGAGAACGATCAAATCGACTCCGCCTTCGAGGAGCGCTCCGATCTGCATACGGAAGCACTCCTCACGATCAACTTCTTGCTGCTCGGCCTCGGCGGAAGAAATTCCCAGCGGGCCAACCCTGCCGGCCACGAATGCTTCCTTGGCAGCCAGTCTGGACAGCTGCGCCGCCTGCCAGTTGATTTCATTTACGCGATTGGAAAGTCCATGCCGTCGCAATTCGACGGCATTTGCTCCGAAGGTGTTTGTTCTGATGATGTGCGCGCCGGCGTTCACATAGTCGGCATGAATTTCCCTGACCAAGTCGGGAGAGGAGATGCAGAGTGCCTCGAGGCATTCATCCGCCGCCGCACCTCGTTCGTGGAGCAGCGTCTCCATGGCGCCGTCTCCACAGAGCGTTTGATTTTCAATTTCCTCGAGGAAGGACATTGGGTGTGTCCCGCAACTTGTCCTTTGCCGTTGAGAACCGCTCCGGCGCGGAGTAGATGGTTCTCATCGTAGCAAATGCTAGCCTTCCATTTTGATCGCAGCGATTGCTTCCATCACTCGATTCCCAATCCGTTGATATGTTTCGCGAGCGGCAGGAGCAACTTCCTCTCGGCTGAAGCGGAGCGGCTCCCCAATCACCACGGTGATCTTCGTGAGACGCAGGGAGCGTGAGCCTTTGGGAAATGCCTGGTATGCACCGAAAATGCGCATCGGCATAACCGGAGCCAGCGTCTTGGAGATCACGAGTCCGATGCCGGCCCGCGCCGGCTGGAGATTGCCATCCTTCGAACGGGTTCCCTCCGGAAAAAGCACCACACCATTCCCCTCGCGGATCTTCTTAATGACCTCGCGCAATGCCGAAATATCGTTACCTTCCCGCTCGACCGGGATCACGTTCATCAGCGGAAAGAGCGGCCCAAGCAGCGGCCACTCCAGCAGATTCTTGCGCGCCAGATAGTAGACGGCACGTCGTGAACAGATGCCAGCGAGAGGCGGATCGAAGTAGCTGGAGTGATTGACCGCAAGGATGAGCGGTCCCTCCTCGATCATCCGTTCCGCATGAACCACCCGCATCGAGAAAAGGCATCGGGCAATGAGTTTCGCCAGGTTGTAAAAGACATTGTAGACGAGGCTCATTGCTGCGCGATGGGGAGTCCTCTCGCATTCAGCTGGCGGATCATCTCATCAACCACCTCATCGACACTCAGGTGGGTAGTATCGATAACGGTCGCGCCGCGAGCGATCGTCAGCGGAGCGGTCGCTCTCGAGGAATCGATGCGGTCGCGCGTGGCGATTTCATCGTCTTGCCCTTCGGCACTCCGTCGTTGCTGGCGGACGTGTACGCAGGCATCGATGTAAAACGTGAAGGGTGTGTCCGGAAAGACAACCGACCCAATATCACGTCCTACGACGACGACGTTGCGCAGTTCGGCGAGTTCGCGCAAATGACCAGTCAGACATTCCCGCACCGCCGGAACAATCGAGACGGGAGAAACCGCCCGATTTACATCCTCGTCGCGGAGGTGTGCTCGCGGATCAGCTCCTTCGATTTGGAGAAACGCCTCGTCGCCTTCAAATCTCGACTCGAGTTCGCTTTCCGCCACGAACGTGGAGACATCATGTGCGGACGCGGGGTCCGCTCGACGGCGTAGGACCCACC
>DATLIT010000032.1:0-6670 GCA_035539295.1 Terrimicrobiaceae bacterium
GACGGCAACGTCTACAGCTCGGGAGGGGTGACTTCCGGAATTGATCTTAGCCTTGCTCTAGTCGAGGAGGACCATGGACACAGGGTTGCTCTTGAAGTTGCGCGCATGCTGGTGGTTTTCCTCTGCCGGCCCGGCAACCAAGCGCAGTTCAGTGTGTCGCTTCGCGAACAACGCACCGACAACCGACCTCTGCGGGATCTCCAAGTTTGGATTGTCGAGAACCTGCAGAGTGATCTTTCCACACTGGCGTTGGCTGCTCGCGTCGCCATGAGCGAGCGTAACTTCCAGCGGGTCTTCACCCGGGAAATCGGGAAGCCGCCAGCTCTCTATGTCGAGGAGCTTCGCCTCGAAGCCGCGCGGCGAAAGCTCGAAGGCACTCACCGCGGGTTGGAAGAAATCGCGTCTGCCTGCGGCTTCAACAGCGCGGATGTAATGAGCCGATCGTTTCAGCGCCATTTCAAAACGACCCCTGCAGACTATCGTGCCCGCTTTCGCACCAGCGGCGCCCAGCCTCTTTCCAAGCGCAGAAAAGAGCCAAAGCCGCGCTAAGAATCTTAGAAGTGGGTTTTCAACCCTAAGGCTTGCCGACGAGGAAAAGCGTTCTGAGACGCGCCGAACCCTTGAAAAGAAAGCAGGCGCATCCGCCTTGTGGGTTTCCCGCCAGAAGCTAGACTGGTCCTGCTACGGCCCCCTCGAGCGATGCAAACGCCCGCTTTCAAGACTACCCTCGGCGAACCATATCCGCTCGGTGCTACTCCCTCGAACAACGGCGTCAATTTTTCGCTTTTTTCGCAACATGCTACCTCGGTGGAGTTGCTCTTATTTGGGAATTTTTCTGATCCGATCCCCCAGCAGGTGGTGAACTTACATCCGGTTCTCAACAAGACGTTCCATTACTGGCACGTCTTTGTCGAGGGGGTCAGACCAGGGCAAGTCTATGCATATCGACTCGATGGACCTTTCGATCTAAGCCAGGGCCTTCGTTACAACAAGAACAAGGTCTTGATCGACCCTTATTCACGCGGCGTTGTCTATGGGCAGAATTGGCGACGCGATCGCGCCTGCGATGGTTCGGATAACTGCCCGACCGCCATGAAAAGCCTCGTCGTAGATTCGGACGTTTATGACTGGGAGAGCGTGGAAGGACCGAACCTTCATCTTTCCGATTGTGTGATCTACGAACTGCACGTCCGCGGCTTTACGCAACATCCCTCTTCTGGAGCCGGCCACCCCGGCACCTTCAGTGGTTTGATCGAGAAAATCCCCTACTTAAAAGAGCTTGGGATCAACTGCGTTGAACTCATGCCCGTTCACCAGTTTGACTCCACGGAATGTGCCGCCACTCACCCCGAGAGCGGCGAGCGGCTTACTAACTATTGGGGTTACAATTCGATCTGCTTTTTTGCTCCACATCGTGGCTATTACACTGCCGATTGGGAGAAGATGGAATACCTGACCGGCTTTCGCGACTTGGTTAAGGCGCTTCATGAAGCGAAGATCGAGATCATTCTGGACGTCGTTTTCAACCATACGAGCGAAAGTGACGAAACAGGTCCGACCATTTGCATGAGGGGGATAGATAATTCGGTCTATTATATGCTCGATGCAAGCGACCGTTCACGCTATCTAAACTACACTGGTACTGGCAATACCGTGAACTGCAATCATCCCGCAGTTCGCCGAATGATTCTCGAATGCCTGCGTTACTGGGTCGGCGTCATGCATGTGGACGGCTTTCGCTTTGATCTCGCCTCAATCCTCTCCCGCGATGAACTCGGCCGGCCGATGCCAAATCCCCCGCTTCTTTGGGAAATCGAATCCGACCCGGTCCTTCAGAAAACGAAGATCTTTGCCGAAGCATGGGACGCGGCCGGGCTTTATCAGGTCGGAGGCTTTCCGGGGGAACGATGGGCTGAATGGAACGGCCGCTATCGCGATGACGTCCGAAGATTCGTCCGCGGCGACGCAGGGATGGTCGGCACGATTGCATCCCGAATCGCCGGCAGCGCCGATCTCTATCAGCATCTCGCACGTGCGCCCTATCAAAGCATCAATTTCGTGACCTGCCATGATGGCTTCACGCTCAACGATCTCGTTTCCTACAATCAGAAGCACAACCTTGCGAACGGCGAAGGTGACCGGGATGGATCGAATGACAACCTCAGCTCCAACCATGGAGTAGAGGGTCCGACACAAGACCAGCAGATCGATTCCCTGCGATTGCGCCAGATCAAGAACTTTGCCGCCGTCCTGCTGCTTTCGCAGGGGACACCGATGCTGCTTGCTGGCGATGAGTTTCGCCGGACGCAAGGAGGAAACAACAACGCCTACTGCCAGGATAATGAGACGAGTTGGGTCGATTGGGCGCTGCTGGAAAAGCACCGGGAGTTGTTTCGCTTTTTCAAGCTAATGATCAAGTTTCGCCACAGCCATCCCGCTCTAAGACGAAGACAATACTATTGGGGCGAGAAGGATGGGCAAGGGCGTCCCGAGATTGCCTGGCACGGTGTGCAACTTGAGCATCCCGACTGGAGCCACGAATCGCGCTCTTTGGCATTCACTTTGTCGGGCTTCGGGGTTGACGTCGACATCCATGTGATGATCAGCGCTTACACCGAAGCTCTCCGCTTCGAACTGCCGAAGCCGCACGCTGGAGGGTCCTGGTTTCGAGTGGTCGATACCTCGTTGCCGTCTCCGGACGATATCGCCGATAAGGGAGAGGAAATCGCGATGGGCGAGCCGACCTACGAGCTCGGGCCACGGTCGGTTGCGGTTCTAATTGGGTCTTTGGCTTAGGCATTACCAGGGACGTCAATAGCCAAATCGGACGACTCGTCGGCGCCCTCGACAAATTTTCGAAACGCTTCGTAGCCGACTTCCGAAACGGCAGCCTGTTTGTTGACCCAAAAGGCAATCGCGTTGCCGTCTTCAATAACTCGGCCTTATCACCGAGATAGGAAGATGCCATTGGAAGAATGACGACGATGCTCTGAGAATCTTTTCATGCGAGCCGAAATGGTTAGAGAGGGTCGGGAAAGCCGGATCGCGAAGCGCTCACTAGCAGTAGAGTCGTCAGAACGAACGTGGTTGGCACTCCTGGCGTTGGCGCTTGGGGGATTTGCGATCGGCGCCACGGAGTTCGTCGCGATGGGATTGCTTCCGAGTCTAGCCAACGACCTGTTGCCCGGCCTGTATGCACAGAGTCAGGAACGCGCCAATGCGCAGGCAGGCTGGATCATCTCCGCATATGCTCTCGGTGTGGTCGTCGGTGCGCCAACCATTGCCGCAGCGGCCGCCGGCTGGCCACGCAAGAGACTGCTGCTTTGGCTTCTGGTCGCCTTTATGTTGGCCACCCTTGCATCCGCTCTTTTGCCGACATTCGGCTTGGTAATGATCGCGCGATTCGTAGCCGCGTTGCCGCATGGCGCCTATTTCGGAATCGCCTCCCTCGTGGCGGCTTCACTCATGGGCCCTGCCAAACGCGGACAAGGGGTAGCTTTCGTGCTATCCGGCCTCACCATTGCAAACGTAATCGGTGTGCCTGCGATAACCTGGGTGGGACAACACTATGGCTGGCGTGCCGCTTATCTTATAGTCACATGCATCTTTGCGCTGACGCTTGTCGCTGTCTGGAGGTTTGTCCCCTGGCAACCCGGCAACGACGCCGCCAGTGTCCGCGGCGAGCTCGGCGCTTTCAAGAGCTTGCACGTCTGGTTGACTCTCCTAGTGGGATCGATTGGTTTCGGGGGTCTCTTCGCGGTTTACACCTACGTCGCGCCTCTTGTGACTGAGCGTGCAGGCCTTCCGGCTGCGGCGGTTCCGTGGGTCCTGGTTGTGATCGGACTGGGGATGACAGTTGGCAATCTCGTAGGCGGACGATACGCCGATATCGATGTCGCACAGGCCATGTTCGTCTTTTTCGCGCTGTTGATCACCTCGCTGGTCGCCCTCGCCTTGACCGCTCAGTCACTTGTTGGACTGCTGACCGCGCTGTTTTTCGTCGGCCTGGCTTCAGCTGCGATCGCTCCCTGCATTCAAACGCGGCTCATGGATGTCGCCAGAGACAGCCAGTCGATCGCTGCGGCGCTTAACCATTCCGCCCTGAACGTCGCGAACAGCCTGGGCGCTTACCTGGGCAGCGTGGCGATCGCCGCAGGCCTCGGCTATATTTCACCTGTTTGGATCGGGATAGTCTTGAGTATGCTGGGCGTCAGCATCGCAGCGTTTGCCTTTGGCTTGGACCGGACGCGCGGCCGCTCGACATCAAGGCTTCGCGCGGCCGAATCGATCCTGATCAACAATCGCCGAGCGAGCCGCTCCCCAAGTTTATGCAGGTAGACCGGCTTTCCGTTGATTGGCCGATTCAAAAAACGCGGGTGGGCGCGAGCCAAGCCCGCTGGTCGGACGATACCCGCGAAAGCTTTCGACAACGAACTCCTTGGGATATTTCTCGGCAGACGAAGCTAAGCCGGGACCATCGGCGAACTCGAAGATGTCCAGCATGAACTGCATCGGGTAGGAAGGCGATTGGCGAACGACCTTGATCAGCCGATCGTCCACGTAGAAAGCGACAAACTCGGGCGTCCATTCGGCCGCATAGGTGTGCGATTGCCGTGCGTCGATCTCGACCACCTCCGCTGAGAACTCGTCTTTGATCTTTGCATCCCCAAAAGGATGAAGTCCCATGCCGATGCGACAGTGATTCGGGCCCACGTCGTGTCCGAATATCTCGCAGATACAAATTTCGGCCGCGTGATTCGGCTCATCTTCATAGCCGATCATCCAAAGGGCTACCATGTTGGCAGGATCATCAAGCGCGCGGGCCTCCAGTTCGAAGAGGCCATATCTTGGAGTATAAAGCGCTCGATTTGCTTGGGCTTCGCGGACCACCAGCCCTTTGCGAAAATGATGTTGTCCGATGGTGCTGCCGACCGCTCCCGCGAACAATCCGGTCTGCAGCGACGAGACGCGGAGATAAGCGGTGTACTCCATAGTCCAGGGTTCCTGGTCAGCCTCAATCAACAGACGCAGCGTTCCATCTGCAAGAGCATAGCGGGCGGCCGAAGCTCTGCGAGAGCTCCACTGCGGCAGGTAGAATGGAATCCATAGCAGTTCGTTCAGCACAGACCCATCGAACCGGTCCTCGACCTCCAGCTCGTAGCCGGTTCGATCCAACATCCACCGCGATTCGCGCGCCTCCGGTTTATCGCTCATAGCTTTCCTCTCTCGTCTTCGTGCAGATGCTCTTCGAGGATATCATCTAGTGCAAGCGCTCGCCCTGCCAAATAACCGGCCACGATCGTAGCAATCGCAAATAGTAGTCTTAAAGACGATCGTCGCTGCCTATCCTCACGTCGTCGCTCCCTTTAGTCTCAGTCATCATTCGTGAGTCGTGGTCCTGTTGTTATGAGTTGTCGAAGGCCCACGGCAAAGGCAGCGGCTGTGCTCGTCACGCTAATGATCGCCAGACATGCTTAGCATGCGACTCGGTCTCATTATGTCGGCGACTTAGCGGCATCGAAAAAAGCTTGTCTTAGTCTCACAGATTGCTAAACATGGTCTCAGGATAGGCCCACGTGTCATCTGTCGTTCAACCAACGGACTGGACATGAAGCACTTTGGAGTTCTTCTCGCGCGGTCGTGCGGACCCATAATTGCCTTAGCTGTGGCAACAAGTTCCTGGAGCGCACCGATCGATGAAGCCAAGGCGGAGGGAAAGACGCCCGCCGACTTCCCAAAAATTACAGAGGACGTTTTCAAGCCTATGGATCAGGGCGCGATTGTTGGGGAATTGAGCGAAGAGGAAATTCGCGGGCGGAACACCTGGAATTTGTGGACCGCGGGCAATCAGCATTTTTGGGACAGCGTAGCACGTAACAGCTACGGGCTAATGGATCTGCTCAAGACCCTCGACAACCGCAAGTATCCACGGGGCGAGCGCTTCAAGACTCTCGGACTGATCAATCAACCCGGCTTCCGGGCCCCGACGAAGCCGGACGAATATGGCCTTTGGCTGGACGAAGCAACCGAATCGGAGCCACCGGGCATTGATGAAAAGGTCTATGGCAGACCGACGGGTGTTCTCGGTTTCAGGTTGTTTCCGAATCCGGATTTCAACGAAGCCGCTCGCAAGAGATGGGATGGCGAGCGCTTCATGAACGACCCGAAGTACTATAACGATAATAAGCTCATTCGACCGTATCGCATCGGGGTGTCGTGCGGTTCCTGCCATATCGCCCCCAACCCGATCAATCCGCCAGAAGACCCTGAAAATCCGAAATGGGAGAACCTCGCCTCAGCCATTGGCAATCAATACATAAGCGAAGGCCGAGTGTTCGCCTCTAATGTCGCGAAGGGAGGCCTCTTCTACGAGATGATTGAAGCGCAACCTCGTGGTACTTCGGATACCTCGCGGATCGCCACCGACCACATCAACAATCCGAACACCATTAATCCCATCTTTCTTCTCGCCGAACGCGAGAGAATTGCCGCGAACGAGCAAATGGCAGGCGGCACGCTCGCCTTGCCCGGGGAGAAGGCGACGATGCCAGTTCCACACATCTTAAAGGATGGGGCAGATTCCGTCGGCGTGCCCGGTGCCACCATCCGGGTATATGTGAATATCGGGATGTTCTCCGAGTATTGGCTGACGCTGCACAATCGCCTGATC
>DATLIT010000033.1:0-7166 GCA_035539295.1 Terrimicrobiaceae bacterium
TCAGCTGTGTCGTCTGAGCGGCTCGAATCTTCGGATTGAGCATGACAAACCGGAACGAAGGCTAGACTTAAGGCAAACGCTAGCAGAATTACTGCAATGAACTGGAACTGCTTATGCTTATTCATGGGTATCCTCTCTTGAATTGTAACGACTACGAACTTGCATCTGATACGAACTAAAGGGTGACAGGTAGTTGCATTCGGTCGTCCGGAGCTCTCGGACGGAGTCTTAAGCCGACCCCGTGCTTCTCCATGGCTGCCTAGTGTGCCAGAAAGAGGATTGGAAAGTCAAACAAAGAGTGTTTCGAGAAAGTGCACCGGGCTGCACGTATGAGTTACTTAAGACGAGAGATATAGTCACAACCCGATGAAACTCTAAGGTTTGGCAAATAGAGGTTTTTCGTAACTAAGGCTTTGATGCAACGGCGAAATTACGCAACATTCGCTACGCCTGACAGACTGGCCACGCGTCTAAGATGCCCTTCCAATAATTTTAGAAGCGGCTAGTGCGCTGATACTGACCCTCGAGAGTGATGAGCATCGTCGCGCCAACGGCGCACCACATAAACCCGCCTCGGGCGAGGCCCGAGGAGGGCGAAACCTTCGAAGTGTATCGCTGAAAGTGTGATTCATAGCTCCCTTACAGGGGAAAATCTCCGTGCCGGGACGAAATTGTGCTCCTGCTAATCGAGCTTCGCTCCAACCTTCAATTCCCTCAACGTAAGCCCGACGCCTGCGAATCTGTTTCCACCGCCGGGCACAAAGTCGCGCGCCACCGGCGCACCTTCATAAGAACCTCGGCCAGCGCCCGAGGAATTCAGACGCCTTCAAACTGAGCGCTGAAGGTACGATTCACAGGTGCATCGCTGACTCGATAACACCGTCGTTAGTCTCTTAATTAGAAATCTCTGTATTCTCTGTGATTAGGCCCTTCTCTGCATCGAAATCTACTCCTATCTCTGTGGGCAGGCCTTTGGTCCTTGAAAAGTGTATAACTCTGGGACTGACCCTGCGTGTCCTCCGTGGTTTCGGACAATTTGACATCCATTTCGCATCCATTACGCTGCCAATATGCCGACGATCACTCTCAAGAACGTTCCGGCGAAACTCCACGCCCGACTGAAAGCGCAAGCGAAGCAGCATAAGCGATCCCTTAATCAGGAGGCCATTGTGTGCATCGAATCGGCGATTCGTTCGGAGCGTCCCGATCCAGACCGGTTCCTGGCCGAGGCACGCGAGCTCCGGGACCGGATTGCGGCAAGCAGGGTACGAACTCCGAGCCAGAAGTTCGTGCGCAAAGCCATCGACGAGGGGCGCGAATGATCGTCGCCGATGCCAGTCTTCTGGCTCATCTCCTGATCCCAAGCCCGGAATCGGCGCTCGCGGAAGACGTTTATCGCAAAGACCCGGAATGGAATGCTCCGGTTCTCTGGCGTTCCGAACTCAGAAGTGTCCTGCTCAAGCACATGCGGCACTCCGGGATGAAGATCGAGCTGGCCACGGCAGTGGTCGAGAAGGCGCTGTTGGTCATCAGAGAGCGTGAAACACTCCCTCCGACGCCAGCCGTGTTGGAAGCCGCTGTCTTCTTCAACGTGTCCGCTTATGACGCCGAATACCTGGTTGCAGCGCGTCAGCTCGGTGTCCCACTTCTCACCTTCGATCGGAAGCTTCAACAGGCCGCCCCAGGGCTCGCGATAGCACCGAACGCGTTCGCATCATCTTAGAGGGTTTCTGCGTGCCTACGGCGGACGTTTCGGGGAGCCCACCCGTCTCGGGTGTCGTGGCCGGCGTCTCGCGGGGCACAAGTCGCCCGCCACCGGCGCATGGAAAATGTCCATACTGGGACTGACCCCTTGACGCTTGCCTACCGACGCCCTGCGCGATTTCCGGCACCGAAACTAGCGCCAGGGCGACCGGGGTTTACAAAGCCAGGTGACACATTCCCGGAGGTGGGACTTCGCCGCACCGAATTGACCTGTGGGCCCGGAAATTGCCGTCCGGGTACACTCATCATCTGCGTTTGAGATCTCAATATCGGCCCTGCGCCCATTGAAGCGCCAATAGTGAAGTCGCGCCTAACGATCGGACGTGCTGCGAAACGCCGGCTCATCCCAGGGCCTATCAGGTTCGCGCCACCACTACGCGGCGTCTCCCTGGCGGTACCCACGACAGCCTTGCCAAATCTCTCTCGCCCGATTGCACCCGCCGATGAATTTGTCTGTGCAGACAATCCGAAGAATTTCCCGCTGTCTCTGCCGCCGCGGCGGGCGTCAAATTTGCTGCCAGCGAAGAAACGGCCTTTCTTATCACTATCAAAAAAGCGCTTCCTCCCATCATTGAAAAAGCGATGGCGATGTCTGAAGTCGCGATTAAAGACAATCACTGTTGTCAGTGGGACAAAACTGCTTCCAGCGAAGAACCCGACTGGTTGCCACCACCACCAAGGTGTTGGCTCAACCCAATCCGCATCGGAGGCATAGGAATCGTCAGAGAACGACTCCGGAGGAGAAACCGCCTGGGACTCGGCAGGCTGCTCAGGGGCCTTCGCTTGGGCTTGATACGCCTTCTTGGCGGTCTCGTAGGCATCGGCAAAATCCGGGTATTTATCGAGGAGTTGACGAATCGTCGCTAGCCCACGCTGGGCGTTTTCCGAGAGGGTCGTCTTGTCGGCCTTTATGTCGTACCATGCCATTATTTCACCCGCCGTTCGTTCTACCAGTGGGCTGGTCGGCGCGAATTGTCCGGCCAGGTTAATGGCGGAGATCGCTTCAGCCATATTAGCTCGACGCGCTTCGACGTATGCTACGATGCCCCATGCCAGGCCATTGTTAGACTGGAGAGTGGTCAACGTCTGGGCTTGGTGAAAGGCCAGTTCAGGTAAGCCAAGATCCACCATGCGTATCACGTAGGCCTCGGAAAGTTTTGGATCGTTCCGGTCAATTGCCGCGCCATTGGCGTAGGCGGCTACCGTCGCTGAGGGATCAGAGGCCTGTTCAATAGCTTGTATCGCAGCGGCAAGCTCCGGCGAAGATGCCGATTCTCCCCAGGCGGCCGCCAGCACGCAGCTCCACACCCCAAAAATCATTGAGATTGTTGCGCTCCGCTTTGTCATGACTATTGAACCTTTCCCGTAGATCTCGGTAAGAAAACCGCTCCTTTAAGTTTAGGCAGCCGTGTTGATTCTTCAAATGAATCGCTCTGGTCTGCGACCGATGCCTGCAGCATGGCCGCAGTTGATAGTTGATAGTTGATAGATTCGCGTTCCGGGGAGCATACGCGTCCTCGCGTGTGGTGTTCGGCGTCCCCGCCGAACATGGCTCAAGTTGTTCTCAGTGGACCACCTGACGAAGCAGCTGAGTTCCGCGGAAATGGGAACTTGGAATGGGATCTGCCTAATGGTGTGATCTGGTGGGATGAGAGAATGCACTTCCATTGGGCGTCGCTGTGGGTTACGTGGCCGTTGGACGAAGCAAGCACGAGGTCAGGCGCCGTCACTGACCGTCACGATGATGTTAACGCGGAAAGCCCGATGCTGGGGTTGATCGAAGGTCAACCAGGAAGAACTAACCATGAGCGAGAGAATTGATGCGATCAATCTGCGCGATTTAGAAGAGCGCGCGCGGGCGGTCCTGCCCCAGATGAGCTACGACTTTTATGCCAGCGGCGCCAACGACGAGATTACCTTGCGCGAGAATCGAGCAGCCTATGAGCGAATCAAGGTGCTTCCGCGCATGCTGATCGATGTGAGCGCCAGAGACTTGAGCACGACGGTTTTGGGTGAGCCTGTGTCGATGCCGATTTTGATTGCTCCCATGGCGCTTCAATGCCTTGCCCACCCAGACGGAGAAATTGCCACCACCAAGGCGGCCGGCGCTGCCAAGACCCTTACGACCTTGGCAACCCTTGCGACCACCTCGATCGAGGAAGTGATGGCAATAGCGACCGGGCCCGTCTGGTTTCAGCTTTACGTCTTTAGGGATCGGGCACTCGCCGCTTCGCTGGTGCAGCGGGCCGAGGCGGCCGGTTGCAGAGCCATCGTATTGACTCTTGACGTGCCAGTGCCCGGCAAGCGGGAACGCGACGTCAGAAATCGATTCACCCTGCCGGAGCATCTCTTCCTAAAAAACCTTTGGCCGGCCGGACTCGCGAAACTCCCTAAAGACGTCACCGACTCTGGCATGGCGGCATACACTGCCGCGAACTTTGATCCGGCATTGACCTGGAAGGATGTTAACTGGCTTGCGCAAATTACTAAACTCCCGGTCGTCGTTAAGGGCATCCTGCGTGCCGACGACGCGCTCTCTGCGGTCAACCACGGCGCCGCTGGCATTGTAGTCTCAAACCATGGCGGGCGGCAACTAGACACGACTCCGGCTGCCATTTCCGTCTTGCCAGAGATCGTCGACGCGGTGGCCGGCGCGGTCGAGGTTTACGTTGACGGAGGAATCCGGCGTGGGACCGACGTGCTCAAAGCGATCGCTTATGGTGCGCGGGCGGTATTGATAGGGCGGCCGATACTTTGGGGGCTGGCGGTTGGCGGAGAAGCCGGCGTCAAGTCCGTCCTTGAGATGCTGCGTGCGGAGTTCGATCTTGCCATGGCCCTTTCGGGTTGCCCAAACCTCACCGCGATCACCAGAGATCTAGTCTGTCCGTTTTAGGATTGGGACCCATCTGTCTCTCATCTTCGCTATCGAGACGGCGGAAGAGGAAAACAGATGAACAAGGTCGGACCCTCAGCTGACAGCACTCGATGGTTGAGCGATGGATAGTTGAGAGAATCGAAGCTCTCCCCAAAAGACGCGTTCGGAAAGCACACGGATAGGTTGATGTCTCCCTCGCCAAGGTTTCGGCGCCTAGGGGTTGAGACGATTTTTACGCGCCCACGGCGTTAGTTCCGGGGAGCACACCCGTCCCGGGTGTCGTGGCCGGCGTCCCGCCGGGCACAAAGTCGCATTGCTGACACAACAATGCCGTCGTTAGTCCCTTTGGTAGAAACCTATGCATCCTCTGTGGTTAGGCCTTTCTCCGGACCCGCCGGAGGTTCAGCACCTTGCCAGCAGAATTGCTGGAGACTATGAAACCACAATCAGGTGCACACCGACCCCATTCGCCTCCTCGCTGCGTTCATGATTTTTCTGCTGTCACGATATAGGCGTCCATAGGCATGATCACTGGGCCACCTTCCGTTCGGAATCGCTGGAGCTTCTCCCGCGCCTCACGCACGAGCCCTTGATAACTCTCCGCATCGAGGAGGGTTTCGAGTGGCGACCCCTTAACCTCTGTTTCCACGAAGACTTCAATTGTCGGAAACGTCATCGTGCCCTCCCGCAGGGCGACGGCAGCGTCGTTGATGCCGGCTGCTTTGCAAAGGTCGAGTAACATACCCTTGTTCCCGAGAGCAAATGGGGCCGTGAGGATGTCAGCTGCGGCTTGCCCGCACCGCCGTTGCACAATCTCCGTTAAGATGACGTAGCCCGTCGCACGTTCGTACGGGCCCCACACCGCTATGGCGAGCCGGCCACCTGGCTTAAGCACCCGCACCATTTCTTTCAGCGCAGCGAGGCGATCAGGGAAGTACATCAGAGCAAACTGGCTCATGACCACGTCATAGCTATCGTCCGCAAATGGCAGCTGTATGGCATCCCCTTGGCGCCAATCGATCTGGGGTTGGAGGCGTCGTGCTACGGCGAGCATACCGTCGTTGCGGTCCAGGCCCGTGACCTGGCCTGCGGCTGCGACGCGGTCTGCAGCCGCGCGGGCCAGCACCCCCGTCCCACAGCCGACATCGAGCACACGATCTGTAGAGGCCAACCTTGCGGCGTCTGCCACATACGGCGCCCACTGCCCAAAAATGGCCGGAACAAAACACTTCTCGTAGACTTCAGCCGCGTTCCCAGAGACTTGCCAGCCTTCGGGTTCCGTCATCGTTTTCTGGCTTCGAGTGAGGACATCAAAAGCGCCTGTCTGTCGGTGTCTTCAACGTTAGTGCTGTTTTGGATATTACGCCAAATCGGGACTGTTCGCTGGCAAAAGCCGAAGGTACGCTTCATAGGGGCATCGCTGATTAGATAATAGCCTCGTAGCCCTTTATTAAGAATTACGCCTCGTGTCCTCTGCGTTCTCGATGGGTTCCTGACCGAGTTGATGGTTGAGAGATGATAGTTGAGGGCGGGTCCCGGCGATCCAGCGCATTGCCAGCAGAATTGCTGGAAGCTATGAAACTGCGAGCCGATGCAGACTCATCTCCAATACCTCCATCCAAACCTCACATCCCATGAGATTCGGTCTTGATCTTCCACCGCAACAGCGGGTCTTTGGCGGTTTTTTCGTTTATTCATTCTGCATGGGCAGCCTGCCGCCACGACTGCCTGACCTGCAGCGGATGATGCAGATTGAAGAGGGGGCGCTCGGTTTTGGCCTCATCGGCGCCGCCGCGGGCACGCTTGTGTCGTTGAGTTTCTCCGGGCCGATTCTCGAGCGTATTGGCTATCGTCGCGCGATTTTGACAATGATCCCGCTTCTGGCGTTGCTCTATGCGATCGCGAGCTTTGCCACGGGCCCGCTCTCGTTTTTCCTGTTGCTCTTTCCCGTCGGGCTCGTCATCGGCGGCGTCGAGATCATTTTGAACCTCGAGGCCGACCGCACCGAGCACATGGTCGGCTATCGCATCATGAACCGGGCGCATGCGTTCTGGAGTTTTGGATTTTTCGCATCGGGCATCATTTCGGCGCTGATCGCGCAATCGGGACTTTCGGTGCAGGTCCACCTGTTCTTGATGGTGCCGCTGGTAATCGTGGGTGTGGCCCTGATCCTCGGACGCTTCGATCCGGCGCCACACCGCACCGGCAGCTCGACCGAGGAGCCACCGCACTTTGCGGTTCCGACAATGGCCATCATGGTACTCGTGGCGGTGACGCTCAGTGCAATGATCATGGAGGGCGCGGGAATTGACTGGTCGGCCATCTACATGCGTGATGTGTTCGGAGCGTCACCATTCCTTTCGGGCTTTGCGGTGGCACTGGGCGCCTGGGCACAGGCCGTGACGCGGTTCTTCGCGGATCCGTTCGTCGAGCGATATTCGCCGACCGCCGTGGCGCGGGTTCTGCTCGGGGTGCTCGGCGCAGGCGTTCTGCTGGTGTTTTTCGCCCCGAGCGGCTGGCTGGCGCT
>DATLIT010000034.1:0-3554 GCA_035539295.1 Terrimicrobiaceae bacterium
GGGCAGGGTACCGCCACCAAATCTCGAACTGGCTCGACGTATCTTTCGCGCTGGGGAGTGCGTCGACGAAAAACCCTGGATCTCGTGCCGCGTGAGGCATGAACGGTATGACCGGGACGAGTGCGAGCGCGGGATGCAGGCCGCTCCAGAAGAACCCGAACCATGAAACGCTCCCTGCGCCGAGGAGATACGGCCAGAAGCTGCGGACGCGCAACGACCGAAGTGCGGCAGCGATGGCAATCGCTCCTGCCAGGATCAGCACACTGCTGGTGAGGTGAACCTGTCTCATGGGATTGAACAAGGCGAGGCTCACGAACCCGAGGGCGTCGGAGGCGATTCCCAGAAGAAGCAGGAAGGGGATCACGGGATGGTGCGGCCGGAAGATGATTCTGGCGATGAAATAGGTGATGGCTAGATCTGTCGCCAGGGAAACTGGCCAGCCGATGGACAGCATCGGTTCGTCGAGCACTTGGACCATGCGCACATGAATTAGCGCTGGCAGGGCTGTCACGCCGATCGACGCAACCACTGGCAGCATGGCCCGCCTCCGCGGATGAAGCACGCCACCCGGCGCTGTGGCTTCCACGACCTCCTTGGTCATCAGCGCAAAGAAGAGCATCATCGCGACGTCGTTGACCGCAAACGAAATCGCAAAGGTGAAACGGTAGTAGCTCTCGGGCGCGGTGTTGACCCACACCAGGGCGATGAGCGCGCCCAGTGGCAGCAAAAGCAGGTGCTCAACAGCAAACCGCGAAAGACGAGGGATAGTTTTTCGCACGTGATGCCCGCGCCGGTTTCACCGGAGTGCGAGTTCTGACGCGTGCTGCCCGTCGCCGAATCGGTGCCATCCTTTTTGTCACGGCGCTTGCGTCCGCGGCGACATCTGGACAGCCCTCACCACCACTTCCCAACCAGGCGGACTCGCTGAAGTTTGCCGCGATCGGCGACAATGGCACCGGTGACCAGCCTCAGTTCGAGGTTGCGCAGCAGATGGATAAGGCTCGGGACACATTCCCGTTCGAGCTCGTCATCATGCTCGGGGACAACATGTACGGTGGTCAGCAACCGGCCGATTTCGTAAAGAAATTCCAGGAACCGTACGCGCGGCTCCTGGCGGCGGGTGTCACCTTCTACGCCTCTCTCGGTAACCATGACCGCCCGGAGAACGTCTCTTACAAGCCTTTCAATATGAATGGCGCCCGCTACTATACGTACGCGCGTAAGAACGTCCGTTTCTTCGTTCTGGATACGACGCAGCTGGATGCGAAACAAGTGGCGTGGATCGACGCAGCCCTTCAAGAAGCGAAGGAGGATTGGAAGATCTGCTACTTCCACCATCCTTTGTACTCGAATGCGGCTCGACATGGCTCCTCGGTCGACATACGTGTGATCCTGGAGCCTATCTTCGTCAAGCACGGCGTCAACGTCGTGTTCTCGGGCCATGATCATATCTATGAGCGACTGAAGCCTCAGAAAGGCATTTTCTACTTCGTGTCCGGTGCGGCGGGACAACTTCGACGAGGCAATATGCGGCCTACCGATCAAACTGCCGCCGCCTTCGACCAGGACCAGAGTTTCATGCTGGTCGAGGTCTTGGAGAATGAACTGCACTTCCGGGCTATCTCCCGCGCGGGAAAAACCGTCGACGCGGGCGTTATTCAAAGACAGGCGAGGCTCGGCGCGACTGCGTCGAAACCGGCGAATGCGCCGGCACTCGCCTCCCGTTGACCGCGCCGCCAGACGCACGACATGACGGAACAATCGGCAAAGCACGGTGCCCATGTGAGGCGTCTGGAACGGCCAGCCTCTCAACGGCGCGGGTTAAAACACCGCCTGCGAACAAGTGTTCCACGGCTCTCGCGGTTTGCTGTTGAGCACTTGCTTCTGCTGCCGCTGGGCGCGCTGATTGCCTTGGTGTGGGTCAACACCGCGCCTGAGAGCTACTACTCCTTCACCTTTGCGATCTCGTTCGCGGTGAATGACGTCGCGATGATGATCTTCTTTGCGTTGATGACCAAAGAGATCGTTGAAGCGACGGCCCCGGGTGGCGTGCTGCACACGTGGCGGCGCGCCACGCTGCCCGTGATTTCGTCATTCGGCGTCAGTGTGGTCCCTGCCCTGATCTATCTTTGGGCCGTCGAGGCACTGGATGAACCCGTCCTGTCCCTCGGCTGGCCAGTCACCCTGACGATGGATCTCGCTTTCGTCTATTTCATTGGGCGGCTCATCTTTCGTTCGCATCCCATGATTCCCTTCCTGCTCCTATTGGGAATTGCCGCCGACGCGCTTGGATTCTTGGCGCTCGCGTTGTTCAACCCATTGAGAGAGGTTCATGTCGTCGGTGGCATGGCGATCCTGGCGGGAGCGATCTGCATCGCAGCCGGGTTGCGATGGTTGCGCGTCCGCAGTTTTTGGCCATATCTCCTGGGAGCCGGGAGCGCCTCCTGGTTGGGCTTGTTCTGGAGCGGTTGGCATCCCGCCCTCGCGCTCGTTCCGATCATGCCGTTTCTCCCTCACGCCGCGCGCGATCCGGGGTTTTTCGTCGATGCGAGTCCCGACGCGAAAGATGCGTTGAGTCAGTTCGAGATCTGGTGGAGGTATCCCGGGCAGGTCGCTTTGTTCTTTTTCGGACTCGTGAATGCCGGCGTGCCAGCGGGTGCTCTCGAGGCGGGGACGTGGGGCGTGCCAATCGCAGTCATTGTCGGCAAGCCTCTCGGTCTTTTCATAGGTGTCGGTCTCGCTCTGCTTGGCGGATTCCATCTTCCACTGAGAGTTGGCTGGAGAGAACTGAGCGTCGGGGGACTCATCGCGGCGATCGGGTTCAGCATCGGGCTGTTCTTTTGTGCGGAGCTGTTTCCACCTGGACAACTGCGCTCAGAAATGCGTATGGCGGTCCTGCTGACCCTCGTGGCTGCACCATTGGCCATCATCGCTGCGAAGATCTTGGGCGTGGGCCGGTTCTCTAAACACGCGTGAGTCGTTAGCCCGAGCTTTCATCCTTTCTAAAAGAACGATTTCGTCTCAACTCGCGGCATGTCATCAAGGGTTCATCTTTACGTCTGTAGCCTGCTCTCCTCAGGATGCCACGTGGACGGAGGCGAGAGCCGTTGACACCCCGAAGTCATCGGCGACGTGCTCGCAGCAAAGGGTATTCAGGTAACCGGTGATCGCTATCCTCCTCACAATTTGCCTCTCCACTCCTGGTGGCGCCTTGCCCGAGTCTTCGCGCGCCTCTCTCTTCAGTCTCAATCCGCTTGTGAAGGTGAGCGAGCAACAGTCGCCGGCCACATCGCCGACGTCCGAAAGCCGGGTCGTGGTGACTCTGGTCCTCGAGGGGGTTCGCGTTCCGTCAGTCACCGTCTCGTTGCGAAGTGTCGATGGCAACATCGTGGTCGGCCAGACGACGAGCGACTCAATCGGCCAGGTGACCTTTCCCGACGTTCCTACCGGCCGCTACATTGTGCGTGCAGTTCGTGATGGCTTTGCAGACTCCGAGTCGTCGCCCTTCGATGTTCGTGCCGGCGAGACCGAACAAGTGCTTGTCGAGATGCGAT
>DATLIT010000035.1:0-5242 GCA_035539295.1 Terrimicrobiaceae bacterium
GGCGACGAATTCCTTGAAAATGGTCGCGTCACCTCTTGGCGGATCCTGCTCATCGTCAACGGGCGAATTGTTGCATTCAGGCAGTCCTTTATGTGGCGCTAAGGCCGGGAGGTATTTGACAGCGCTCGCTAAGCTGGGGTAGTTTCCCCCACTAGTGTGAACACGACATCGTCCGTCCAGGTCGGCTGCGCTGATCGCGCCGTCTGGGTAAAGGTAGAAGGTCGCGGGACCTTCCAAAATAGCGCGGGTCTCAAAGAGTTTGTTAAGCAGATGATCCAGCGCGGCTACAGGGATTTTGTGGTCGACCTCCGTGATTGCGAACAAATGGACTCTACCTTCATGGGGACGCTCGCGGGAGTCGCCCTCCGGCTTCGCGAACTCGGTCAAGGCGGTTTGCGGACAATCAATGTCAATGATCGCAACTGTGGTCTCTTGAGCAGTCTCGGACTAGATCAGCTCTTCCACGTGGAGGGTACCTCCGTGGAGGAGAAAGGCCAACCGGAAGATTTGGAACTTCGCGAGACGGTGCAGAAAAAGATGGATCACAAGGAACAGAAGCGTGCAGTCCTCGAAGCGCACGAGGCGCTTGTCGAAGCTGATGCTGCCAACGCGGTAAAATTCAGAGATGTCCTCGACTTCATGCGGCATGAACTGAACGTATCCGATTCCGAAAGGACATAGGAGCGTAGAGTTCTGGTTCATGCAGCCCGATGTGGACATACATCTTCCTTGCGCTGTTCTTCGGCACCTTCATCGCTTTGTTGATGGTCTTGAACACCTTCACAAGGCGCATCACCGAACTCGAGCGTAAACGAGCTGATCTGCAGGTCGAGGAAGACCGGGTCTTTGATTTCCTTCATGGCTTGGGGGAGGCGTTTTCTGAGGGGGTAAGTTCTAACGAGCTTCACCGTCTCATCGTTGAGAGTGCGGTCCGTATTCTTAATGCCCACGGCGGAGCCCTCTATTTGATGGACAAAGCAGAGCCGGTCCTCATGCCCGCCTTCGTCTCAAAGGCATGTCCCGCGGTCATCGCGGTGCCTGTGCATGTTCTCGATCAAGCCGCCGGCAATCATTTGGCGTTGGACAGCTACCTGCGGCTGAGCTCCGTCCGGCGAGGTGAGGGTATCGTAGGCATGGCGGTGGAGATTGGCCAGTCGAGGCTATATTCCGAAGAGGACCTTGCCTATGCC
The DNA here is from genome assembly GCA_035539295.1 of Terrimicrobiaceae bacterium. GTDB lineage: Bacteria > Verrucomicrobiota > Verrucomicrobiia > Chthoniobacterales > Terrimicrobiaceae > DASTFP01. The sequence continues at coordinate 1,191 of DATLIT010000035.1, forward strand.
CTTTCCCCTGGCGATCTCATGGCACATTCGGCGATAGTCGGTTCTTTGGCATATCGCCGAAAGATCCTGGGGGTGCTCGCCTTGGCCAATGGTCCGTTAAGCACACCATTCTCGGAAAAGGACCTAACTGTGTTCAAGACGATTGCCGAGCAATCCGCCTTCGCTCTCTACAACGAAGTAGTCTACCTTGAGGCCGGAGAAAAGAAGCGCCTCGATCACGATCTGGAAATTGCTCGGGAAATCCAAGCAATTCTGCTTCCCTCTCGCCCGCCCACGATAGGCGGCTACGAGCTAAGTGGCATCAACGTGCCGGCACGTCAGGTGAGCGGTGACTATTACGACTATATCCGCGTGGACGATCGACGCGTAGGTGTAGCCATTGCGGACGTCTCAGGAAAAGGCGTGCCCGCCTCATTGATCATGGCAATGTGCCGAAGTGTGATCCGCAGCGAAGCAGTTGGGAAAACATCGGCTGCTGAAGTGCTTAGGCGCGTTAACCAGCAGCTCTACCCCGACATCAAAGAGGACATGTTCATCAGCATGGCCTACCTTATCATTGACTCTAACAACTCCAATGTAACTCTCGCTCGTGCAGGCCATGATGCGCCCCTGTTTTATCGAGCGGCCAATCGAAGCGTTGACAAATTGACACCCAAAGGCATGGCTCTCGGCATTGACAGTGGCGAAGTCTTCAATAGAGTCACCGCCGACTTCTCCTTTGAGCTTGCGATCGACGATTGCCTGCTCCTTTACACCGACGGCGCAACCGAGGCCCTGGACGAAGAGGGAATGGAATTTGGACTGCCTAGACTGATGCGTGCACTGCAGTCCAATGCCGCGAAAGGAGCCATCGGCATTGTCAAGCGCCTTACGGAGGAGGTAAAGAATTTTGCGGGGACTTTTCCCCAGCATGACGACATTACACTGATTGCCATTCGCAAAAGATGAATAGCACACCGGAAATCGAGCCAGAAGGTGAGACAACAACAGGTCCAATGCCGCAGAGCGATACCGCCGTTCAAGAGGAGCATGCCTCGTCCGCAGAGGGCGTCGCAGCTGAGGTGGAAAAGTACAAGGATGCAGCTCTTCGGGCTCGGGCAGACTTGGACAACTATCGCAAGCGGGTTGCCCGCGAGAAGGAGGACGCTATCCGCTATGCAAATAATTCATTGCTAGAAAGTCTTTTGCCGATCCTGGACAACTTTGAACTTGGGTTGGAGGCGGCCAAGAGCACCCCCGAAGCGACAGGAATCGTTCAGGGGTTGCAAATGGTGCGTAAGCAACTGGAGGATTTTCTTCGCGATCAGGGAGTCGAGATTGTTATTGCGGAGGGGAATCCTTTTGATCCCAACTTGCATGACGCTGTTGCGCACGAGCCAAGTCAGAACGTCACTGAAGGGACGGTGATCCGTCAGTTGCGCAAGGGCTTTAAACTGAAAGATCGTCTTATTCGCCCCGCTAGCGTAATCGTCTCGAAAGGGCCGCCGACTTCATGACAGGAAAACGCGACTACTATGAGGTGCTCGGCGTCACTCGCGATGCGACCGAAGAGGACATCAAGCGCGCCTACCGCAAATTGGCCGTAAAGCTTCATCCCGATAAAAACCCTGGGGATCACGCTGCGGAGGAGCGATTTAAGGAGCTTGGCGAGGCATACGAAGCGCTGAGCGATCCGCAAAAACGTGCCGCATACGACCGCTTCGGTCACGCCGCCTTTCAGCAGGGCGGTTTTGGTGCCGGAGGCGGATTCCATGACCCATTCGATCTCTTTCGAGAGGTCTTCGGAGCTGCTGGCGGCGGAGGCGGAATCTTCGAGCACTTTTTTGGCGGCACCCAGACTGACGGGTCGGGGCGCCAGCGGGGAGCGGATTTGCGCTATGATATGCAGATCACTCTCGAGGAAGCCGCCACTGGCTGCGAGAAGGAGATAGAGATCCGCAAGCTCGATATGTGCGATGTCTGCGAGGGCTCTGGGGCGCAAAAGGGCTCCCATGCCGTCACATGTTCGGTTTGCCGCGGACGGGGCCAGGTAGTCGCCTCGCGCGGATTCTTTCAGGTCGCGCAAACATGTCCAAACTGTCAGGGAACCGGTAGGGTCATTGAAAAACCGTGTCGCAAGTGTCTTGGCGATGGGCGGGTGGAACGCACCTCCCGAGTGAAGCTCAAGATTCCCGCAGGTATCGACGAGGGAGCGCGGTTGCGCAGCGCGGGCGGCGGCGAAGCTGGGCTTCGCAACGGAGCTCCGGGTGACCTTTATGTCGTCATCCATATCAAGGAGCATCCAATCTTCCAGCGTGACGGCATGGACCTCCACTGCGAGATGCCGATCCCCTTTTCGGTCGCAGCTTTGGGTGGGGAAGTGCGAGTTCCCACTTTGAGCGGTGCCGTAAATCTAAAGATTCCTGCCGGAACGCAGAGCGACAGTGTTTTCCGAGTTCGCGGACAGGGACTGCCCTCCTTGCAGGGCTCAAGTCGAGGAGACATTTTGGCCCGGGTTCAAGTGGAGGTACCTACGCATTTGAACTCTGAGCAACGCAAGGCCTTGGAGCATTTCGCGCAGCTGTGCGGCGAGGACAATACTCCTCTGCACAAAAGCTTCACAGATCGGTTACGGGAGCTTTTTAGCTAAAGGCTTAAAATTACAATGGGAAAAGCACGCGATCAACGGTTTGCGTGGCGAAAAGAAAGCGTAAAAGGGTGCTCCGCTAGCGTCTGAACGGCACACGGCGGCTATGTTGATCACGTGCGAAGAAATGCGTAACGCGGAGGAGGCGGCGTTCGCTCGGGGAGTGCAGGCCGAGGACCTGATGGAGGAGGCAGGTCGCGGGGTAGCTGAGATCGTCCGGCAATTTCACCGCGTTCCGGGACTCTGCATTATCTTCTGTGGCAAAGGTCACAATGCTGGCGACGCATTGGTGGCTGCGCGCTACCTCGCGTCGTGGGGTTGGGTCATCGACGTTCGGTTTGCGTTCACGGCAGCCAGTTTGGCTCCGCTCACGGCCAGAAAGCTGGACCAGTTGGCTGAAACTCGGCATGAGTTTCCACAGGGTGACTCGACCGTAATCGTTGACGGGCTCCTCGGCATCGGTGCCAAAGGAGAGCCGCGGGGGGAAATCGCGCTGGCCATTGAATCGATAAATCGACTGAGGCAGGAACGTGGAGCTTGGGTGCTCGCCATTGACATTCCGAGTGGGCTCGATGGAACCACGGGCACGCCGGCTTCGATCTGTGTGACGGCTGATCTAACCGCGACCATAGCTGTCGCGAAAGATTGCCTTGTTGCGGACACGGCTACCGGCGTCGTCGGACGCTTAGCCGTGATTGAATTGAAAGACCTTCCGCCACCTGAGTCCGCCAGATGGCATGTTACCACCCCGAGATCCATTCAGGCGTGGCTGCCTCCACGCTCGTTCGATCTGCATAAAGGAGACTGCGGCAGAGTCGGCGTCATTGCCGGCTCGCACGGCTTCACAGGCGCGGCTCGTCTATGCAGTGCGGCAGCAGTCCGCGCGGGAGCCGGACTTGTTACTCTGCTTTCGAAATCGGACTGCTCGGACGTGCTGGCGGCCTCGTGTGTTCCAGAAGTGATGGTGAAAACCGTTCTGAGCTATCGCGAGGCTCTTGACCTCCGGTTTGACACGCTAGCAATTGGGCCCGGCCTGGGCTCAGAGTTTGCGGCGGAGATCCTGTCAGTTATCGAACACGCCGAACAATCCGTGGTCATCGACGCTGACGCGATCAACGTGCTCTCGCCAGACGTCAGACTTCTCAAGCACTGCGCGGGGTCTCGCCTGCTTACCCCCCATCCTGGAGAGATGGAACGGCTTTTCCCGCGTGAGGCTCGCGAGCGCCGTGAATGGTTGGATGATTTCCTCGCAGAGTATCCTGTTACCTTGCTTCTGAAAGGTGCACGAACGCTGGTTGGCGAAGCACGTGAGGCCAGATTTATTAACAGCTCTGGGAATCCAGGTATGGCTAGCGGCGGGATGGGGGATGTACTCACGGGAGTTTGCGCTGCGCTTTGCCCGCAGGTGACCGGCAAAAATCTGCTC
>DATLIT010000036.1:0-9275 GCA_035539295.1 Terrimicrobiaceae bacterium
CTTCTACAATGGCCAAGACAGCCAACCACAGGAACTCCCCCTACCCGCCGCCGACCGGATGATGAGATCCGCGTGCGTGTCGGTACTTGAAGCGATGACCACAGCCTTGACAGAGGAGTCCCCCAGAACGCTTTCGCTAACGGCGGCTTGCGCCCCATATTGCCTGGCGAGTTCAGCGGTCGCGTCAGGCGAAATATCGACGACGTACTTAAGTGAGAACCCAGGCTGCCGGACCAGGTTGGCAGCATGAATCTTTCCGATTCTACCAGCTCCAAATAATGCAACGTTCATAAGACAAAGTAGCTAAGTAACGGATCATCCGAGCGGCGTTCAATCCGAATGGTAACCGACTCGCGTGGTGATGCCATGCATCGGCTCTGCTGAGCTAATATTGCGGCTCTTAGAGTAGGGCATCGAAAAGAATTTCTGCGGGATGATGCGCGATCCGTCCAGTCCCATCCTTGATCTGATGGCGGCAACTGGTGCCGGGCGCGGCGATAATTGTGTCGGCTGGAGCTGAGCGCACGGTGGGCAGCAGCACCAACTCACCCACTTTCATAGACACGTCGAAATGCTCTTTCTCATATCCAAACGATCCCGCCATTCCGCAGCAGCCGGAGGGGATGATTTGAACTTTGTAATCGACTGGCAACTCCAGAGCCTTGACGGTCGGCGTGAGTGAAGCCAGCGACTTCTGGTGACAGTGGCCGTGCAGTTTGATCTGCCGGGGCTGCTGAGTGAACAGTTCGCGGCGGATGCGACCTGCGTCGGCCTCCCGGGAGATGAATTCATCGATCAAGAGAACATTTGCGCCCAAAGCTTTGGCTGCTTCGATCAGACGCTCCGGAACGAGGTCGGGAACCTCGTCCCGGAACCCGAGAATCGCCGAGGGCTCGATTCCCACAAGCGGCGTTTGTGAGGTCACGACATCTTTGAGGAGCTCAACGTTGCGGGTGGCCAGCTTGGCTGCGTCCCGTAAGAGACCTTTCGAAATCTGCGCGCGACCGCTATCTACATGTCGCGGAATGATCACTTCGTAGCCTAGACGATTGAGCAACTGAACGGTCTTAATTCCAACGTCGGCGTCATTGAAATTGGTAAATTCGTCGCAGAAGAGAAGGACACGTCCATTCGCAAATGGACCGTTCTTGTTCGCATAGAGCCGATGCCAGCGGCGCAAAGGGAGCTTGTTAAGCTTTGGAATTGAACGGCCCGTCGCAAAGCCGGCAAACCTCTTGAAGAGCTGGGAAGTCAGCGGGTTGGTGACGACGAAATTGAACAAACCCGGTGCGACCGAGGCGAGCGACATCGCTTTGGAAAACCCGCCTATGAGCCGCGCACGCAGCGGAATTCCTTGCGCATCGTAGCGTTGCTGCAGCCACTCGGCCTTGAGTCGGGCGACGTCAACGTTCGACGGGCACTCCGCCTTGCACCCTTTGCAGGAGAGACAGAGATCCATCACCGGAGCGATCTCGTCGCTGTCGAAGGGATTTGCTTTGGTGGAATTCGTAAGGACTTCGCGCAAAATGTTGGCGCGTGCGCGCGTGGTGTCACGCTCGTTCCGCGTGGCCATATAGCTTGGGCACATCGTGCCGCCCATGAGATGGGACTTGCGGCAATCGCCGGAACCGTTGCATTGTTCCGCCGCTCTCAAAATGCCACGAGCTTCCGAGAACCTCAGGATAGTCTTGAATTCACGGACCGGCTGGTTGGGCTTGTAGCGCAAGCTTGCATCCATCGGCGGCGTATCCGTGATCTTCCCTGGATTGAAGATCGCCGCCGGGTCCCATGTCCGCTTGATCGCACGAAAGAGCGCATAGTTCTTTTCTCCGACCATCACCGGAAGAAACTCGCCTCGCAGGCGACCGTCGCCATGCTCACCACTCAGCGATCCCCCGAAGCGCTTGGTGAGTTGCGCGATCTCGGTGCCGACGATTCGGAAGAGCTTCTGATGCTCCTCAAGCTTCAGATTCAAGATCGGGCGGAGGTGCAGTTCGCCCGAGGCGGCGTGACCGTAATGCACGGCCGAAAGACCATGACGGGCCAAGATCTCGTCGAACTCACGCACGTAGGCTGGCATGTCCTCTGGATCGATTGCCGTATCCTCGATCACCGCGACCGGCTTCGCATCACCGGGGATGTTGGCGAGCAAACCAAGCGCAGCCTTTCGCAGGTTCCAAACACGATTCAGGTTCGCCCCCCAGACCACCGGATAGTGGTATCCTAACCCGGCAGCGCGCAATTCGCTCTCGACCTGCGCCGCGACGGTGCCGACCTCCTCGCGTGTGCCGGCGGCCAATTCGACAGCGAGAATGGCGCCCGGGTCTCCCTGCACGAAAAAGCGATTCTTGCTTTGCTCGAGGTTCGTCTTAGTGCACTCGAGGATATTGTCATCCATTAGCTCGCAGGCGCGAGGCGCGTGACGTAGCGCCACCAGATTTGCGCGAAGGGCCTCGTCGATACTGGTGCAGTGAACGCAAACGAGGGCCGATTCACGCGGTGGCAACGGCTCGCAAGTCAAAGTGATCTCAGTCAAGAAAGCGAGCGTCCCCTCTGATCCTGCAAGCAAACGGCAAAAGTTGAACGGCGGACCCTCCGCGGTCAAAGGGGCGCAATCCGACAGCAGGTCGATGGCATAGCCGGTATTGCGGCGGTGAATTGATCTTTTCGGAAACTGGCGGTTGATCTCGGCGCGATTTTCGGGATCGCCGAGCAGCCGCTTTGTCTCCCGATAAATTGTGGCTTCCAGGGTATCGCCGGCGCACTTGCCTTCAAATTCAATGGAGGAAAGTGGTCCGAACTCCGCGATCGAGCCGTCGCTCAGGACCGCTCGCGCCGACACGAGATGCTCACGCGTGCTGCCATAAACCACCGAATTCGCGCCGCAAGCATTGTTTCCGACCATGCCTCCGATCATGCAGCGATTTTGGGTGGAAGTCTCGGGAGCGAAGAAAATGCCGTGCGGAACGAGCGCTAGATTCAGCTCGTTTCGGACCACCCCCGGTTGAACGCGCACCCGCCCCGCCGTAGCGTCAATCTCGACAATACGGTTGAGGTGACGTGACACGTCGACGACGATTCCCGGGCCGACCACCTGCCCGGCCAGGGAAGTTCCGGCGGTCCGTGGAATCAGCGAAGTATGATGCCTGCGGGCAAAGGCAACGAGCTTGCGGATGTCATGCTCGTTCTTGGGAAAGACGACCGCCTGCGGTATCTCCCGATAGACGGAAGCGTCCGTCGCGTAGAGTTTTCGCGACATCGCATCGAAATGAAGCGAACCGTCTAGTTCGGCGGCCAATCGCCGGAAGTCAAAAGCGCTGACGGAACTCACATTCCTCCCTGGCAAAGGTTCGTTAGGGCTGCAGATCCTCTCTCATGCGGTCCTCAGAAGCGCCATGAAAGTCGTGCTCTCGTGAAGAGAATGATCGCTCATTGGATTTCCGAAACCTTAACCGGCCGGCTTTCCTTCCAGCTCGTGGTGACAGCGATGGCGAGACGCAGAGTTTCGAGAGCATCTTCGGGGCCAGGCGATGGTTTTTTCCCCTCCTGGAGATCCGCGAAGAAGCTCTGCAGCTGTAGTTGATAAGACTTTTCAAATCGATCGGGAAAGTTCTCGAAGTGATCAAACGTGGATGAAAATTCGCGCGCGAAGAGCAGCGGAGTCTTTTGGGGAGCCTCGACGACCACCTTGCCGATTGCTCCCGCAACTTCGGTGCGAATATCGTAGCCCCAATTCGAGCGCCGAGATGTTTCTGTCACTCCCAAGACGCCATTCTGAAAGCGCAACAGCGTCATCGCCGTGTCAACGTCGCCCGCCTGAGAAAAGCGTTCGTCGATCAATACCGTTCCCCAGGCCTGAACTTCTTCTACTTCGCCGATCAAGAAGCGCGCCAGATCAAGATCGTGCACCGCCATGTCGAGGAACAAGCCTCCGCTGGACTTGAGAAAGTTGAGGCTGGGCGGATAGGTGTCGCGGCTTAGCGCGCGGAACGTTTCCAATTTGCCCAATTCGCCCGCTTCGATACGCGCTTTGGCTTTGGCATATCCGGGATCAAATCTTCTCATGAAGCCGATCTGGACCAAAGCTCCTCGCTCCTGGGCTAGCCGGACAATGCGGTTTGTCTCTGCAAGATCGAGCGCAATCGGCTTCTCGCTAAAAATCGCCTTGCCGGAATTGACGGCCAACTCGATGAGGCGAGCATGGGTCTCAGTAGGTGTGACGATGACGACAGCATCGACGCCGGGATGTGTGATTGCCTTCTCGATATCAATGAGGGCAACTTCAGCACTCGAGATCGCTTTTCCACGCTCGGCCGCTTCTCTGTTGGGATCGGCAATTGCGACTACCCGGACCCCGCTTAAGCCCACCAGATTTCGGAGGTGGGTCTCGCCCATGCGACCCACCCCAAGGAAGGCGACGCCTATCGTTCCTGCCGGCATATCGCTTACCGCACAAGTGTTTTGACCCGCTCGCTGAGGCGGGGCGGAGACATCTGGAAGAGATCAAGAAGATAATCATTCGGCGCCGACTCGCCCCAACGATCGTCGATTCCAAAGCGGACGACTTTTCGCGGTGAGGCCTCAGAAAGAATTTCTGCGACCAGACCGCCCAACCCGCCGTAGATCGTATGTTCTTCGACGGTGATAACCAACTTGGCCTTCTCGGACGCGCTGACGACTTCCTCCTTGTTGATCGGCTTAATGGAGGGCAGATGCAGCACGCCCGCTGAAATACCGTCAGCTTCGAGTAGCTTGGCGGCCTCGACGCAGCGAAGACTTTGCGGTCCCGTGGAGATCAACAATACATCGCTGCCCTCCCGCAGCGAAATCGTCTTTCCAGGCACGAAGCTATACGACTCATCAAAGAGGTTCGGCGAGGCGTCACGCGCCAGTCGCAAATACACCGGCCCCTGAAAATCAGTTGCCCATCGTATGATCGCCTCACCTTCGATGGCGTCAGCCGGCGCCAGCACTGTCATATCGGGCATCGCACGCATAATAGCGATATCTTGAACGTCTTGGTGCGTCTTGCCGGTCAAGCCGGTCAGAATCCCTGAATAGGCGGCGCCGATTTTAACATTTGCACGGGTCTGTGCGACCAGCATGCGGATCGGATCGATTGCCCGATGCGTGAAGAAGACCGTGAAGGTGGAAAGCCAGGGCACAAACCCTAGCGATGCCAATCCAACGGCCACGCCGACAAAGTTCTGCTCGGCAATTCCCATTTGTAAAAACCTGTCCGGATAAGCGATCGCGAATTTATCCGCCTTCGTGGAATTGGCCAAATCGGCGTCCAGGACGAGGACATTGGGATTTGTCCAACCGAGAGCGACCAGCGTATCTCCAAAAACATCTCGTAGCGCTTTCATGCTATTGCCTCCTCGATACCAAGCTCCTTGGCAATGATTCTCAGTTCATCTTTCGTGGCAACTTTCGAGTGCCATTCGTGCTTTCCTTCCGTGAAATGCACTCCCTTTCCTTTGACGGTATGAGCGATGATCATCGTCGGCTGATCGGATTCTCCCGACGCTTTCACGCTTTGTAAGGCGGGGACGACTTGCGAGAAATCGTGACCGTTAATCTCGATACACCGCCACCCGAGTTTTTCGAAGATCCCGCGCAGATCAACTCCCCCCCAGGGGTCGCGCCGATCGCCGCGATGCTGCTCGTTCACCGCGAGGACCCAGCCGAACTGCTGCAAGCCGTTCCAATCGAGAATCGCGGTAAGGTTTCCCAGCTTATAGCGCGGCGCAATATGCAGAGCTTCCCAGACCATGCCCTCCTGAAGTTCACCGTCACCGAGGACAACAAACGTGTGAAACTTCTTGCCCCGCAGGCGTGCGCCCAACGCGAAACCAAGGCCAACCGAAAGCCCCTGACCAAGCGAACCGGTTGAAGTGTCAATCCCCGGCAGCTTGGTGACATCGGGATGCCCTTGTAAACGCGAGTTCCCCTTGTCGAAAGTTTTTAACTCTTCGATGGGCAGATATCCACGTAAAGCCATCACGGCATACTGACCGATGGATGAGTGACCCTTGGAAAGAATGAAGCGGTCGCGATCTTCCCATCCGGGATCCTCCGGCTTGATGTTCATCACGCGGAAGTAGAGCGCGACCAACAGATCCATCGCCGAGAATGGACCTCCGACGTGGCCGGCTCCGCTGCCCGCGACCGTGCTGATAGCCAGCCAGCGGCCCTTGCGGGCAAGCGCTTCAAGCTCCTTGTAGTCTGAATTGTTGCTCATAGGTGTTAACTTAGCTTAGCGTCTACACTATTATCGTTGACTTAGGGTTTCGTAGAGGTCCACTGGCCGGAACGCGCCGACTGGTCCATCGCTTCGATGATCTCCTGATTTCTTGCCCCGAAGGAGAAATCCGGAAAGCAACCCGCGTTGGATCCGACTCCCTGGACGAGATCATGAACTTCGAAGACTTTCATATCGAAATAGCCGAGCCCCCCGCCGGCGAAATCGAAACCAAAGAACGCCGAATAGTGGGGAACTTGCGAACCGCAATAAATCGTTTTAAAGCCGCGGTCGCGTTTCTCCTCGCCCATGCGGAAAACTTGCAGCTCATTGAACCGCTCTCCGTTATTATAGATCGTCCCCTCCGTTCCGCCGACCTCCCAAAAGACGCCGAAAACCCGTCCGGCACAGACGCGCGAGGCTTCGATAACTCCGGCGGCGCCGGATTCAAACTTCACCAGAGACTGGATCTGGTCCTCGTTTTCCACGGCACGCTTTTTGGCGTCCGCGGTGATCTTGCTTCCATAACCGGCATCAAAATCCGGCACCGGACGTTCCTTGAAGATAGTTTGGGCGGAAGCGGAGACTTCGGCGATATCTCCCATCAGGAACTGTGCCACCGAGACGGTGTGCGCACCGAGATCACCCAAGGCTCCACTTCCGGCAAGCTCTCGCGAGCAGCGCCAAGACCAAGGCAGCAACGGATCGTTGAAAAATCCTTGATCGAACCTGCCTCGAAACCGGATTGGCTCGCCGATTTCACCTCGGTCGATAATCTGTTTAGCGACGAGGGCAGCGGGCGTTTTCAGGTTGTTGAACGCGACCATGGTATGGACCCCGGCCTTCTTGGCGGCAGAGGCCATTTGCTGTGCGTCCTCTACTTTCACCGCCATCGGTTTCTCGCAATAGACGTGCTTGCCCGCTTCCATCGCGACCAGGGCCGGCTCAACGTGCAAATTGTTCGGCGTGGTAATATCGATGACGTGCACGTTTGGATCTTCAATCATGCGCCTCCAGTCGCCATAGGCCTTTTCAAAGCCCAAGCGGCGGCGCGACTGCTCGGCCAGAGCGTCGTTCTGATCCGCAACTGCGTAGAGAACCGGTGTGCATGGCAGGTTTCGATAAAGGATGCCCGTCCTTCGATAAGCATCCGCGTGCGCCTGCCCCATGAACCCGGACCCGATCAGTCCAATGTTTAGTGTCTTTGACATGGATTCTTTCTCCCCCGGCTTTAGAAGATCAGGTCCTTAGCAAAGCGATACGCTTTTTCCGCATGCACCTTTGGAGGCGCCTTGGCCGGATCTTGTTCGGCTTCAACGATGACCCAGCCACGATAGCCCGAGTTCCGCACAAACTTTCCAAACTCGGAAAAGTCTACGTCACCATCGCCAGGAACCGTGAAACATCCCTCCCTAACTCCGAAGTTAAAGCTGGCATCACTTTCCAGAATTCGCTTGAGAACATTTCGACGCACATCTTTGAGGTGAATGTGGACGATGCGGCTGCCAAATCGTCGAATGATTTCGGCATAGTCTGCGCCCGCCGCGGTCGCATGGCCGGTGTCGAGCAGTAAGCCAACCGAATCCTTCGTGGCGTCGCAGAAAGCCGCAATCTCTTCGGCTTTTTCCACCAGCATCATCAAATGGTGGTGATAAGCGAACGTTATACCCTGCTCTTTCAACCGAGCAGAGAATTGTTCGACCTTCTTCGCATAGGACGGCAGATCGATCGATTTCAGCTTTGGACTCCGGCTCATGGGAACATCCAGAAAATGCTCAGGAGTCTTTCCCTCCTCACCATAGACAAGCACGCTATTACCGCAGCCCTGCAAAAGCCGAACGTGGTCGGCCGCAGCGGCCCATTGTTCTTCCAATGACCGGTCTGCAAGGAATCCCGAATACCACCCCGCTGCCAACACTAGGCCATATTCTGCAAGCTTTGGCCGCAACACCTCCGGATCTCTGGGAAACTTCCGCCCAAGCTCGACGCCTTCGTAGCCGATTTCCGATGCTTCGCGCAGGCATTGCTCCAGCGGAATTTCATCTCCAAGGTCGTGAAGCACATCGTTTGTCCAACTCAGCGGGCTGATGCCCAACCGAACACGATCGAGAGATTTGTTCGAGGTTTCCATCTCGTTAGTTCATAAAACAATTGGTGACGATGCGTCTCCGTCGAGACATCTGAGGGAACCGCTTGAGATTAAGCCAGATGGCAAGTTATTCGCTTGCAAGCAACGGCGTGCTTCTCTTTTGCCAGTTTTGCGGGCAACGAAGCAACCCATTTTCGGTGCGCCGAAGTCGATTCTGGGTCGAAATCTCTGGGATCATGTCAATCATTCATTCGTAAGCGATCCGTAAGCGAACCGTCAAGGAAAGATTGCCGGATATTTTCTGGCCACAACCGCTGCGGGCCGATCTTGCTGGTTGCGACTGCTCGATAATTATAGGTCCGCCTTCGTTCACACAAATGTCTTTCGATGAAGTATATATGTGTATTGACTTGTGCCCCTGGGTGGGCAGAGCAATTTCCGATTGCTTTCTGAGATTTTCTCCTTGATCTTGCCTCATCCATCCGCAATTCTTCGCTTTCGCTTGAAAGTACGGCCACGATTTTCCCCAAGAAACCAGCAGTTATGATGACGACACTTTCCTTACAAGACTCCGACCTATTTCGGCAGCAGGCGTACATTGGCGGTCGCTGGTGCGATGCAGAGAGCGGCGCAACCGTCGAGGTGAATAATCCCGCCACAGGAGAGATCCTGGGGACAGTCCCGCGCATGGGCGCCAACGAGACCTGGCGTGCTATTGAAGCCGCCAAAGACGCCTTTGCCGATTGGAGCCAAAGGCCCGCCAAGGAGCGAAGCAACCTGATGCGCCGCTGGTATGATTTAATCATGGCGAATGTTGACGACCTTGGGGCGCTCATGACCGCCGAGCAGGGCAAGCCTCTAGCCGAGGCCAAGGGCGAAGTCGCTTATGCCGCTTCCTTTATCGAATGGTTCGCCGAGGAGTCCAAGCGGGTCTATGGAGAC
>DATLIT010000037.1:0-11788 GCA_035539295.1 Terrimicrobiaceae bacterium
AAACGATGACGTCATCGTAATTCCCAAAACCAGCCGCCGCGAGCGACTGAGGGAGAATCTTGGCGCGCTAGACCATAAGCTAACGACGGCGCAGCTTGCCGAGTTGGATCGCCTGTTTCCTCCGCCGACGGGCCCGCAGCCGCTGGAGGTGCTCTGATGCCCGAACTTGCGCTGAGTGGCGTCATCTTCGTCGCTGCGGTCGTTGCTTCGGATCATTCGGTCATTGAAAAGCTCAAATGAAAACGAACATTGTTACCGCACAGCCTCGCCAGAAAATCCGCCTTTCCGACATTGACGCCGATGAGACGGCGGGCATGAGCAAGGAAGAAGCGCTGCTGCAAATCGGGCAGTTGCGAGAAAGAGTAAGCGAATTGCAGCAAATCTTGTACGCCGAACACCGCCAAAGCTTACTGATCCTTTTCCAGGCGATGGATGCCGGAGGCAAAGACGGAACGATTAGAAACCTATTGTCGGGCATTAACCCCGCCGGCATCCACGTGAGCGCCTTCAAAGTGCCGTCGCATCAGGAGCGAGACCACGATTTTCTATGGCGTGTGCACAAGGCCACGCCGCCCAAAGGGATGATTGGCGTTTGGAATCGCTCGCATTACGAAGACGTGCTCGTCGTGCGCGTCCACAAGCTGGTCGAAAAGAACGTTTGGAAATCACGATTCGATCAAATCAATAGCTTTGAGGGAATACTTGCCAGCAACAACATCACGATCGTGAAGTTCATGCTGCATATCTCCAGGGATGAGCAGGAAAGGCGCCTTCGGGCGCGCCTGGAAAATCCGCAGAAACGGTGGAAGTTCAGCCCTTCTGATCTCAAGGAACGCGAGTTCTGGGACGACTATCAGGAGGCTTACGAAGAGGCGATCAACCGTTGCACTACCGACTGCGCGCCGTGGCATGTCGTGCCGGCCAATCGCAAGTGGGCTCGTGACCTTGCGGTTATCGAACTCCTCTTTCGAGTTTTAGAAAGGATGGACCCACGCTACCCGAAGCTTGCATTTGATCCTAAAACGGTGGCGATCAATCCAGCAAAGTGAGAATGAGAGCTTTGTTCCCAGGATGGCGCCTGAGGGCCGACAAATGGGCGAGCCTCACGTTCTACCAGCGGTTTGAAAGTCTGACGGCTTTCATCCTCACGCTTGTCATCACCCTCGTCATCCTGGTGGCTCTCTACCGTTTGATCGCAGAGGTACTCGGCGCGCTGGTGTTCGGAGCCATGAATCCGCTCGAGTATAAAGTCTTCCAGGCCGTCTTCGGTCAGATAATGACAGTGCTGATCGCACTGGAGTTCAACCACACCCTGCTATACGTCGTCTCCCGGGAGCAGAGCATCATTCAGACCAAAATCGTCCTGCTCATTTCGCTCCTGGCCCTCGCGCGCAAGTTTATCATTCTGGATTTCAAAGAGACGGCTGCCAACGAACTGTTGGGCTTAGCAGCCATCACCTTGGCACTCGGAATTTGCTATTGGCTAGTGCGCGAACGCGACGATCGTCTTTAACTACAGACGAAAGGGCAACCCGAAAGAACACCCGTTTCAAAGCCGCCAAGGTCTTCCCGTCCTCCCACACATTAGAGCAAATGCCGCTATCTTGTCCGCCATCAAGGCTGCGCGGTTTACGGTTCGACGAGCCACGTTTCTTCCCAGTAGATGAAAATGGGCTCAGCAGTTTCCCGGGCGTAAAGCCGTTCGTCGTTTTTTCCTTCCACCTTAGGCGCTTTTTCAAGGCGTTCCTTGGTGGCATCGAGGACGTACTTCGTCTTATCACCCCTTTGGAAATTTGGAACGCTGTCCAAGGTTTCAGTCTTGTTTTCATTATCTCCGATTAAAGTCGTTTTCATTTTGCCTCTCCGCTATCGGCCGCCGCGCCGGCGGCGGTCTGCCAGGCTTCAGCTCGTGCCTGTGCGTCGGTGCCTTCATGCAGACCGAACACGCCGAGCGAGCACGGGCCAAGATCGAACGGCGCCGACGACGCGTAGTATTTGGAAACGCCCAGAAAGCCGTCGTCTTCAGACGTGTCGATGATTAACTCCCATTCGGCGTCGCGCTTCCCGGGTAGGATGAACGGCCCGCGCTCCCAGTAAGCGTTCAGCAGAACGAGGAAGGTTCCGTCCTAAATTTGGCCGGCCGCGCGGATCGCGCACGTCCATGGTGGCGCCGCTTAGGAGCATGCCGAGCACGCGAACAAACCATGAACTCCACTCGGCGTTAGTCATTTCCGCGCCTGTCGAATTGAACCACATGATGTCACGGATTCCCGCGCCGCGAATGGGGCGGCCCTGAAAGAATTTCGGTCTGCGAAAGACCGGGTGCTCTCGGCGAAACGCGATGAGGCGCCGTGCAAAGCGGAGCAAGCGTTCGGACGCCTCGTTAAGCTGCCAGTTCAGCCAACTAATCTCATTGTCCTGGCAATAGGCGTTGTTGTTCCCGCCCTGGGTGCGGCCGCATTCGTCCCCTGCGCAAAGCATAGGCACGCCCTGTGAGAGGAACACTGTCGCGAGGAAATTTCGACGCTGTCGTTCACGCAACCGGAGAATTTCCGCATCGTCGGTGGGACCTTCAACGCCGCAGTTCCATGAGTTGTTGTTATCGTCACCGTCGCGATTGTCCTCGCCATTGGCTTCGTTGTGTTTCCAGCCGTAGGTGACGATCATTCAGTGTGAAACCATCGTGCGCGGTAACGAAGTTGATGCTCGCGTAAGGGCGCCTGCCGGTTGTCTGATAAAGATCCGAGCTGCCGCTGAGCCGATACGCAATCTCCCCGACAAGACCATCGTCACCTTTCCAAAATCGCCGAATCGAATCGCGATAGCGGCCATTCCATTCCGCCCAGAGCACAGGGAAATTCCCGACCTGGTATCCGCCTTCGCCTACGTCCCAAGATTCCGCGATGGGTTTCACCTGCGAGATAAAAGGGTCCTGGTGGACGGTTTCGAAAAAGGCCGCCATATTGCTCACCCGATGGCTATCGCGTGCGAGCGTCGCAGCGAGGTCGAAACGGAAGCCATCGACGTGCATGTCGAGCACCCAATAGCGCAGGCTGTCCATGATCATCTGGAGCACGCGCGGATGCATGGCGTTAACCGTGTTCCCGGTTCCGGTGTAATCCATGTAGTAACGCGGATTGGAATCGACGAGCCGGTAGTACGCCTGATTATCTATGCTGCGAAAACCCAGCGTTGGCCCCAGGTGATTGCCCTCGGCGGTGTGATTGAAAACGACGTCGAGGATGACTTCGATGCGTGCGGCGTGCAGGTTTTTCACCATCGTCTTAAATTCGCGAACCTGTTCACCGAGCACGCCGCTGCTCGAATAGCGCGCATTTGGCGCGAAGAAAGCGATCGAATTATAACCCCAATAGTTCTTTAGCTCGCGGTCAATTAACGACCGTTGATCGACGTGGTGATGCACCGGAAGCAGTTCCACCGCAGTCACGCCAAGCGACTGCAGATACTCGATTGCCACCGGGCTGCCAAGCCCCGCATAAGTACCGCGCAGCTTGTCGGGAATTGCGTGGTTGCGATACGTGAATCCTTTCACGTGCGCCTCGTAGATGATCGACGAATGGAGCGGCGTGCGCGGCGATACGTCGCGTCCCCAGTCGAAGGTGGTGTCGATTACGACGGACCTCGGGATGCACCAGGCGTCGTCACGGTAATCAGGCACGAGGTCACCAGCCGGATTGCCGACGGGATATCCGAAGGTCTCATCGCTCCAGATCAAATCGCCCGCGACCGCCTTCGAATAGGGGTCAATCAGCAGCTTGGAGCTGTTGAAACGCGCTCCACGCTCCGGCTCGTAGGATCCAAAGACGCGATAACCATAGAGCTGGCCCGGCTGCAGGCCCGGGACCGCAACGTGCCAGACTTGATCTGTCTGCTCTGTCATGTGGATGCGGACTTGCTCGGCAGCGCCCTCTATCGAGTGGAAGAGACAGAGATCGACGGCGCTCGCAGTTTCGGAAAACACCGCAAAGTTCACGGCTTCTTCGGTCCACGTGGCCCCGAGCGGATACGGATTGCCGAGCCAGATTTCCGGATACTTCGCCGTCTCTTTTGCTTGAACGTCTTGCATATTCATTGGCACCTCGGATCGTTCACTGCATCAGCGCCATCAGCTGGTTGCGGCTGGTAACCTCGAGCTTGCGGAAGATGGTGTGGAGATGCTTTTTCACCATCTGCAGGCTCAGGCCGGCATCATCGGCGATCTCCTGGTTGCTGCGCCCGTCGCAGACCAGCCGGGCCAGTTGTTGCTCGCGCCCGGTGAGCCGGACCAAATGCGGCAGACGCGCGCCGCTCGGCTGGCTCTGTGGCTCCGTGCCGCGACCCAATTCTTCGCACTCGATGAGGAAATGGGGTCGAGCCACGCCAGCCGAGCTGAGCTGTTTCAGGCTCAGCGTCGCCCTCAGATACGGCCGTTTCGGGTGGTGGACCAACTTTTGCTCAAGGCCCGGTTGGGGCGCGTTGGGGCGTGAAGACTGTTCCCACCGATGTTTCAGCGCACGGCATCCATCCAGAATCTCGGAAGGGAGCGCCGCATGCGCGTTCATTAGTCGGGCCATTCTCGGCCCTCTCTCCCACAGCGCACAAAACTCGCGCGCGGCCTGGTTCTGATAGGCCAGCTTCAGGTTCCATCGCAGGAGGATGGTCGGCAGCGGCAGCAGTCTCAGGAATTCTTCAAAGGCCGCCCGGGCTGAGTGCTCGCGCTCCAGCGAGCCGAGGCGACGAAGCGCCGTCTGAAACTGCGGGTAGAGGTGCTTAAGCAACTTCAATTTCGGCTCGTCGAGATCGCCCCGTTTTGCCGTGCACATAATCACGATCACGCAGATGAGTCTTTGGCCGCTCCAGAAAAACAGGCCCAACGCGTAGAGGCACTTCTGCGGCGCCATGTATTGGCGATAAAAGGTCGATTTCATCAACTCGCTTCGCCTCGGAAAAACATCGCTGGCTCGCACGAACTTGCTGCGCGGATGTGCGGCAAGGTAGGCCTCTAGTGGTTTCGAGTTGAAAGAGCCGTCGGATATCGGTCGTGTCCACCTGGCGATCATTGGGAGAATCGGATTGTGCTGGAGCGTCATGCCTACGAAGCAGCCCGGTAGCGCCGCCTCGATCACCCGCTGGACGGCCTTCCAGAACGATTCGATGTCGATCGTCCCGTGCAGGCTTAGCAGAGGCTTTTCGACGGCCGAATCGATGATCGTTTCCCGGTTATCGTCCGCTTTGGATATCCGCTTCATCACTGCTTGCCCTCCAGAACTACCCTCTCGAATTCTGTCGGACGATGCAAAAAGGTAACTTAAGTTACCCCAGACACCAGGCTGGGCTGGTCCGAAAGTGAAGTGAAAAAAGGAAATTATCAATATGAACACACTGACCCGCTGGGAACCATTCAAGGAACTGGAAGATCTGCAAAATCGCCTCTCAAATCTCTTTGGCCGCGCGCCCGTCCGCCGCACGGAGAGTAAGGAGGACATCACCCTGGCCGAATGGGCGCCGCTCGCGGACATCACCGAGGACGACAAGGAATACCTCATCAAGGCCGAGTTGCCCGAGGTGAAAAAGGAGGACGTGAAAGTCACCGTCGAGAATGGCGTGCTCACCCTTGCCGGTGAACGCAAATTCGAAAAGGAGGAGAAGAACAAGAAGTATCACCGAGTCGAGCGTGCATACGGCAGCTTTATGCGGCGCTTTACGCTGCCCGATGATGCCGATCCGGAAAAAGTGAAGGCTGAGTTCAACGACGGCATGCTCACCATACATCTATCGAAGAGCGAGAAGGCCAAACCCAAAGAACTCGAAGTCGCCGTCGCCTGAGAACGTCGCTAATCAAAGGGGCCGGGCTTCGCAAGGAACCGTTGCCATGCCATTCAAAGAAATGACTAGGATGGCTAGGTGGGCCTTCCTAATCTCGCTGATACGCGCGTGACCGCGATGCCGCTATGGCTGTCAAGACACAGGCAGTGGACGCTCGGCAAAGATCGAAGTGGTTTCATAGCGACTGACGAATTGTCAGCAGTCGCGAGTCGAACGAGCAAGGCGCCAGCCAGACAAACCCGAGCCGCGACCAAGTGGAAGGAGAAAGACTCTATGCCTACCGAAACAAGATACAACGACATGTATTCGAGGAGTCGTCGGTCAGCGCTGCCCTCTGGTACCGCGGCCCCTGATTTCGCCCTTCGGAGCACGCCTGACCAGTGGCTGACTTTGGGCGAACTGCTTGGACAGCCAGTGGTGCTCGCATTTTATCCGGCTGACTGGAGCCCTGTCTGTGGCGACCAGATGACGCTCTATAACGAAATTCTTCCCGAGTTCCAGAATTTGGGCGCTGAGCTCGTCGGTATCTCGGTGGACGGCGCATGGTGCCATGCGGCTTTCGCCCGGGATCGGAAGCTCCACTTTCCTCTCCTGGCGGACTTCGAACCCAAGGGAGCTGTAGCACGCCAGTATGGCGTGTATCGCGACGGCGACGGGGTGACCGAGCGAGCGCTGTTTGTGATCGACGCGAATGGGACCGTTCATTGGAGCTATGTTTCGCCCCTAGGCGTCAATCCTGGAGCTGCAGGGATCCTGTCCGCGCTTGAAGGCCTCCAGAGCAAAAAGGAGGCAAAATGATCGCCGGCGCAAAGCTCACCCTACCAGACGGAAACCGCGACCACATTCAAGGATCACTCGATGCCCCGATCGCACTCGTTGAATATGGTGATTACGAATGCCCTTTCTGTGGTGAAGTGTACCCCGTAATCAAAGCGATCCAGCGCGCTTTGGGCAATCGCTTGTGCTTTGCATTTCGCCACTTCCCGCTGACGAACGTTCACCCACACGCCGAACACGCGGCTGAAGCCGCCGAAGCAGCCGGCGCACAAGGAAGGTTTTGGGAGATGCACGACATGTTGTTCGAAAACCAAGACGCTCTTGATGATGAGAGCCTTGCGCAATACGCGGCGGCGCTCGGTCTCGATGAAGTGCGCTTGATCCGCGAAGTGCTGGCTGGCGCATATGCAGGGCGCGTGCGGGAGGATTTCATGAGCGGAGTCAGAGGGGGCGTAAATGGCACACCAACCTTGTTTATCAATGGCGAGCGTTATGACGGCGCGCGCGGTCTCGAACCGTTTCTCGCTGCTCTTACCCGCCCCGGGGCTTTGTGACGTAGCGATGTGATCATAGTAGACATTTGGAAGTGCCGAAGTCGGGTATACTAACAGTATGGACCTCAGCAAATTCACCGAAAAATCCCAGGCTGCGCTGATGGAGGCACAGAACATTGCCACCCGCAACCAGCATCAGTCGGTCGATGTCGAGCACCTCATGCTCTCGTTGCTCGAACAAGAAGCCGGGCTTGTGCGGCGCCTGTTTGAAAAGGCAAAAGTCGCACCCGACCTGCTCAAGAACGAGGTCGAAAAGGAACTCGGCCGCATTCCGCGTGTTTCCGGCGACACCACGACCGGACAGGGCCTCTACGTGACTCAACGGCTGAACAAGCTCCTGGTCAAAGCCCAGGACGAAGCGAAGAGACTTAAAGACGAATACGTCAGCGTCGAACACTTGGCGCTGGCCATGTTCGACGAGCCGGCCACCACCGGCATCGGCAAGATTTTCAAGACGCTCAACATCCGCCGAGACGAGTTTCTCAAGGCGCTCACGGAAGTGCGCGGTAACCAGCGGGTCACCAGCGCGAATCCGGAGGCCACTTACGAGGCACTCGAAAAATACGGGCGCGACCTCACGAAGCTGGCGCAGCAGAATAAGCTCGACCCTGTTATCGGCCGCGATGCCGAAATCCGTCGATGCATTCAGGTGTTGTCGCGCCGCACTAAGAACAATCCCGTGCTTATCGGCGAGCCAGGCGTTGGTAAGACCGCCATCGTCGAGGGACTGGCCCGCCGCATCGTTGCCGGCGACGTGCCCGACAGCCTCAAGGACAAACGCCTTATCGGCCTCGACCTCGGGGCGCTCATCGCCGGCGCGAAGTTTCGCGGCGAATTCGAGGAACGCCTCAAAGCCGTGCTCCAAGAAATCGTGGGCGCTCAGGGCCAGATCATTCTCTTCATTGACGAAATCCACACCATGGTCGGAGCGGGCAAAGCCGAGGGCGCCATGGACGCCGGCAACATGCTCAAGCCGATGCTCGCGCGCGGTGAACTGCACTGTATCGGCGCCACGACGCTCGACGAATATCGCAAGCACATCGAGAAAGACGCCGCGCTCGAGCGCCGTTTCCAGCCGGTAATGGTGAACGAGCCGAGCGTCGAGGATACCATCTCGATCCTCCGTGGTCTGCGCGAGCGCTACGAACTGCACCATGGCGTGCGCATCCAGGACGCCGCGCTCGTCGCCGCCGCAGAGCTTTCCCATCGCTACATCTCCGACCGCTTTCTACCGGACAAAGCAATCGACCTTATTGACGAAGCTGCCGCCAAGCTTCGAACCGAGCTGGAATCGATGCCTGAAGAACTTGAAGGTCTCGAACGTCGCCTCATGCAGCTTGAAATCGAGCGGGAGGCGCTACGCAAGGAAAAGGATCAGGCTTCGAAGGAACGCCTTGCCGCGCTGCAAAAGGAAATGGCCGAACTCAAAAGTCATCGCGATGCCCTCAAAGCACAGTGGGACTCTGAAAAGCGCGTCATCGACGATATCCAGAAACTTCGCGAAGCCTTGGAACTGGCCCGCACCGAAATGGAACAGGCCCAACGCCAGGGCGATCTGCGTCGCGTGGCTGAGTATCAATACGGCAAGATCCCCGAGCTCGAAAAACAGCTCAAAGAACTCGAAGCCAAAACCACAGGTGGAGACCAAGGCCCGCACCTTCTCCGGGAAGAAGTCACGGCCGACGAAGTCGCCGAAGTTGTCTCCCGTTGGACGGGCATTCCTGTCAGCCGTCTGCTCGAAGGTGAAAAGGAGAAACTGCTTCGACTCGACCAGATTCTCCACGAGCGCGTCATCGGCCAGGACGAAGCGGTGCAGGCCGTGGCCGACGCGGTCATTCGCGCCCGCTCCGGGCTCAAAGACCCCAAGCGCCCGATCGGTTCTTTCATTTTCCTTGGGCCTACCGGCGTCGGCAAGACCGAGCTGGCCCGCGCGCTGGCTGAGTCGCTCTTCGACAGCGAGAGCAACATGGTTCGCATCGACATGAGCGAATACATGGAGAAACACGCCGTCGCGCGGCTCATTGGCGCGCCTCCCGGTTATGTTGGCTACGAAGAGGGCGGCCAGCTCACCGAAGCCGTGCGCCGGAAACCCTACAGCGTGCTGCTCTTCGACGAGATAGAAAAGGCGCACCGCGATGTTTTCAACGTACTGTTGCAAATCCTCGATGATGGCCGCCTCACCGACAGCCAGGGGCGCACGGTGGATTTCAAGAACACCCTGATCATTATGACCTCGAATATCGGCAGCCTGCATCTTGTGGAGAATGCAAGCGAAACAGGCGAAATCGCCGAGGACGTCCGAAAGAGCGTCATGTCGGAATTGCGCGCACACTTTCGGCCCGAATTCCTTAACCGCGTGGACGACATCGTCCTCTTTAAGTCGCTGACGCTCTCGGAAATCAAACGCATCGCCGAGCTTCAGCTCAATCTGTTGCGCACTCGGCTTGCCGAGCGCCACATCGAACTGGAGCTGACCGAGTCCGCCAAGGAACACGCCGCCCGCGAGGGCTACGACCCGGTCTATGGCGCTCGGCCGCTGAAGCGCTACCTGCAGCGCTATATTGAGACGCCGCTTTCGAGAAAACTCATCTCTGGGGAGATCGGCGATCACAGCCGCGTCATCGTGGATTTCAAGTCGGGCGAACTGGTCTTCCGGTCCACGCCGCTCGAGGAAGCAAAGGCGGCGTGACAAACAAGCTGCTCATTGTCACCGACCTCGGCGTGTTCAAAGCTTACAAGGTTGAGCTTACGCCGAGGCACACTCCGCGGTTGGTGCCGTTGGAGAACATTGTGTTGGAAGATGCCCGGCTTCGCGTGATCGGTGCGATTCTGGAGGTTTGGCCTTGGTCTTTATTCGCCCGCGCACGACGCGCGAGGCGCCCCCGCGAGCCAAGCACTCAAGTAGCAGACCAAATATCAACCCATTGAATCCTATGCGCTGGTCGTTCCAAATCGCCCGTATTGCCGGCACCGAAGTTCGTATCCATGTCACCTTCCTGCTGTTCCTGGCGTGGATTGGTTTCTCCTATTATCAGGTCGGCGGCGCGGCTGCTGCCATCCCGGGCGTGCTGTTCATTATCGCGCTCTTCGCGTGCGTGTTGCTGCACGAATTCGGTCACGCGCTGGCCGCGCGCGCCTTTGGCATTCCCACGCCTGACATCACGCTGTTGCCCATCGGCGGCGTGGCCCGCCTACAGCGCATGCCCGACAAGCCGTGGCAGGAGCTGATAGTGGCCATCGCTGGCCCGCTTGTAAATGTCGTGATCGCCGCGGTGCTCATCTTTGTCCTTGGCGGGCAAGCCGCGCTCGAACACATCGAGCAAATGCAGCGGCCGGGCGCCGGCATGCTGGCAAAGCTGGCCTCGGTGAATGTCATGCTGGTGCTCTTTAACCTCATCCCGGCGTTCCCGATGGATGGTGGGCGCGTGCTGCGCTCGCTGCTAGCGATGACCATGCCTTATGGCCGCGCAACGCAAATTTCCGCATGGATCGGCCAGGCCCTGGCATTCGTGTTCGGCTTTATCGGGCTGTTTGCCAACCCGATGCTCATTTTCATCGCCTTCTTCATTTTCCTGGGCGCGCAGCAGGAATCCGCCATGGCGCAGATGAAGGACCTTTCGCAGGATTTGCGGGTCGGCGAAGCGATGGTTACGCACCTGGTGCGGCTGCTGCGCGACGCCACGCTCGAAGACGCCGTGGAAGCGCTCCTGCGCACATCGCAGCACGAGTTTCCCGTGGTGGATGAAGACGATCGCGTGCTTGGCGTGCTCACGCGCGACGACATCATAGCGGCGCTGCGACGCGATGGCCCGACGACGCCCGTCGTGAGCGTCATGCACCGCGACGTACCGGTGGTGCGGGCGGATGAGCCCTTCGACAAGGCCTTTCGGCTCATGCAGGAAAACGCTATCCCGGCGTTGCCGGTGGTTGATCGCCTAGGCAAGTTACGAGGCCTCATCACGCCAGAGAACATCGGCGAATTGATGATGGTGAGTTCCCTGCTCCCCAAGGGTGGCCAACCCGCCTGGCGCGGCCTCGCTATTTGAGTCAGCTATGACCAGCCTCACCACACTTCCTTGGAACCTCGTCACCAAGAACCTTCAGGTTGACCGACTGCTCCGCAAAAACCTGCGACAAAAGTTTTGGAAGCGCAAAGAACTGCATCAACTCAAAGTCACGAGGTTCGCTGATGAACCCCAAACCGAAGGTACCGGCCCGCAGAAATACAGAGACGTCGTCCGCGAGCTTTTTCAGCGGCACTACGAGGAGCTATTGAATGCGCGCCGGCACATTGGTCTGGAGGCGGAAGAAATCGCCATGGTCACCGGCCGGCCGCTCAAGACGGTGCGCGAGAGCATCGCCTCAATCCAACAACGGCTCCGCGAGGAGATGCTTGAAAAGGCTCTCGTATGAACATGGATCCGGATTCCACCGCGTCGGAAGATGATGTCGCAAAGGCGCCCCCCGGCGAGTTGGAGTCGCTCAAAGCCGATCTGGCCGGCCAGAAGGACCGCTCCCTCCGGCTGGCCGCCGATTTCGACAGCTTCCGCAAGCGAACCGCGCAGGAGACCGACCGCCGCGCCGCTGAGCAAAAGGAAGCTTTTATCCGCGAACTGCTGCCGGTCATCGAC
>DATLIT010000038.1:0-3053 GCA_035539295.1 Terrimicrobiaceae bacterium
GTAATCTTGTGCCGATCGCGGAGCGAACTGAGACAGCCGCATTCCTGGCGAGCTGTCCCTTCTGTCCAGGAAATGAAGATCTCACGGCAGAAGAACGCTTTCGTTTGGCTGGCGAGACGGATTAGCTGGATACTCCGTTCCGTGGTCAACAAGTTCTCCGTGCTTTCTCCGCAGGGTGAGGTTGGTCCGCCGCGCCGCCTTGAACGCGGCGAATCGAGCGTCAACGGGGTCGGTCTTCACGAAGTGCTGATTGAAAGTCCACGGCATAATGGATTGATGGCGCGATTTCGGGCTTCGCACCTCCAGCGAATTCTCGAGAGGTACCGGCATCGCTTTGCAGAATTTTATCGCGATCCGCGAGTGCGCCACGTCATCATCTTCAAGAATCACGGAGCCGATGCGGGCGCCTCTCAACAACATCCGCATTCGCAGATTGTCGGCCTGCCCGTCGTTCCAGGGCAAGTCGTTGAGCGAACCGAGCGAGCTCGCCGATTCTTTGACGAAACGGGGCACTGCCTTGCCTGCATGGAGATTTCACAGGAGCGAACACATGGTCGCCGAGTTATCACAGAGAGCGATGACTTCGTGACGTTTATTCCCTATGCGGCCCTCTCTCCGTACCACCTCTGGATCTTTCCCAAGGCTCATGTAGCTTGCTTTTCGGCGCAGCCCCTCGAAACTTTAGCCGAACTTGCCACAACCCTGAGGACAATCCTGGAAGGTGGACGGTATGTTGGGTAATCCGGCCTTTAATCTCGTCCTTCGGTCGCTCGGACCTGAGGAAAAGGAGGCGGGGCATTTCCACTGGTACATCTCGATCGTCCCACGAATCAACAAGCGCGCCGGTTTCGAACTCGGGACGGGCATGTACATTAATCCCTCGCTGCCGGAATCGTGTGCGGACGCTTTGAGAAATTTCTCTGCTTTTTAGCGCCGGGGAGCGGAGCCATGAAAGAACGACGTTGCGCCCACTGCCAACGAGCTGCCACGGACCTGACGAGGCACCACCTTAGTCCCCGCACCGTTCACAAGCGTCCGCGCACGCGTCGCAACTTCACCCGCGGTCAACGTCTCACAGTTGTTCTTCTCTGCCGTGCCTGCCACAAGCAAATCCACAGCTTATTTACCGCGTCCGAGCTTGCGCGCACCTATTGCTCGATTGAAGCGCTCGCGGCGCACCCTGAGATTGCGCGCTTCATTGACTGGGTGGCGCGCCGGCCGTCGACAGTGGATGTCCGTGTTCGCCGTCGCCGCCGCTAGCTTTATCAGGTTCTAAGTCTGTTCTTTGATTCTAACTGATTTGCCAGGGTTGGGTTGCTATTGAGCTTGGATTGCCTCATCGTGTCCTTGTAGTCGAAGTTGCTAAAGCAATTTGGCATGAGGACGGCGAATGAAGAAGCGCACACCACCAGAGATTAAGGTTCCGGGCAAGTTCGATCCTCAGATTCGGCTGTTGATCATTTATTTCGTCACCACGTTGGTGGTGCTATGGGTTTGGCAGGAACTCGTTCGTCAAGTGGCGGTTGTCACCATACCTTACAGTGAGTTCAAAGCGTACGTTGCGCGACACGAAGTCACGGAGGCGACTATTCAGCAGGATGAAATCGTTGGCCGAATTGTTCCGGGTCCTCCTCCCCAAACGAAAGCGACTGAGCCGAGCGTCAAACCGGCTGAAACTCAGCCAAGCGTGAAGCCAGCGGCGAGTCCGATCCCGGGCATCTCTCCGAGTCCCAAGCCCACTCCGGCTCCGACCAACCCATTTTTCTTTCGCACGGTACGCGTGGAAGATCCGGACTTGGTCAACGAGCTACAGGCGGCAGGGGTCAACTTCAGCGGCACGCGACCAAGTGTGTTGTCGCAGTTCCTGATGGCTTGGGTGCTTCCGATTTTGATCCTGTTTGGTTTATGGTCTCTGCTCGCACGACGCTTCAGGGCGGCGGGTGAGGGGGTTTTCGGCATCGGCAAGAGCCGCGCAAAACTCATCATCGACAAAAACACCGGCGTGACCTTCGCCGATGTCGCCGGCTGCGATGAAGCCAAACAAGAATTGAAGGAAGTCGTCGACTTTCTCAAAAATCCCAAAGATTACGAGAGCCTTGGCGCGAAAATTCCAAAGGGGGCTCTGCTCGTCGGCCCTCCCGGAACCGGAAAGACGCTACTTTCCCGTGCAGTCGCCGGTGAAGCTGGCGTCCCGTTCTTTTCGCTGAGCGGGGCCGATTTCGTGGAGATGTTCGTGGGAGTGGGCGCCGCGCGTGTGCGCGATCTCTTCCAGCAAGCGAAGCAGCATGCGCCGTGTATCATCTTCATTGACGAGTTGGATGCAATCGGCCGGCAACGTGGGGTTCACGTGGGGGCTGTCAATGACGAGCGGGAACAAACTCTCAATGCCCTGCTCGTGGAGATGGATGGGTTCGAAGCAAACACCGGGGTGATCGTGCTCGCGGCTACCAATCGACCGGAAGTTCTCGACCGCGCTCTTCTCCGTCCCGGTCGATTTGATCGCCAGATCGTCGTCGACGCGCCGGACCTCGATGGTCGCGAAGCGATTCTCAAGGTGCACGCCCGCGGGAAAAAGCTCTCCGCCGATGTCGACCTTCGCCGTCTGGCCGCAGCGACCGCCGGAATGTCCGGCGCGGACCTTGCCAATGTCCTCAATGAAGCTGCTTTGTTAGCTGCGCGTCGCAAGGCGAGCGCCATCAATCAAAGCGACTTGGAGGAAGCTGTCGAGAAAGTCGTAGCTGGTCCGGAGCGTCGAAGCCGTCGACTAAACGAAGATGAGAAGCGGCGCGTCGCCTATCATGAAGTCGGCCACGCGCTGGTCGCCGCCTACAGCGAACACGCCGATCCTGTTCACAAGATCAGCATCGTCCCCCGAGGCCGGGCGGCACTCGGCTATACGATGCAGTTGCCCTCCGAAGATCAATTCCTCCTGACACGTGCAGAGTTGATGGAGCGCCTCTCTGGATTGTTGGGCGGGCGCGCCGCCGAGGAACTGGCTTTCGGAGAGGTGACTACGGGGGCTCAAAATGACTTGGAACGCGCTACGGCTCTAG
>DATLIT010000039.1:0-8394 GCA_035539295.1 Terrimicrobiaceae bacterium
GGGAGAGAGGCACGCAGCCAGTCGCGAATGTCCCTGACATAACCAGTCCCCACTGCTTCGGGACACTGCCCACGGCCGGCATCGGTAATGCTGTCGCCGATGAAAATCCAGCGGGCCTCCTGAAAAAGGGGGAGCGCCATGGAAGACGCAAGCGCCTATCGCTTGGAGAATTGAAAACGCTTCCGCGCGCCGGGCTGACCGGATTTCTTGCGTTCCTTCATGCGCGGATCGCGCGTCAGAAGTCCCTCTTCGCGCAGGGAGCCACGCAAACTCTCGTCATTGCGCAAGAGCGCGCGGCTAATGGCCAGGCGGAGCGCTCCGGCTTGGCCGGCAATTCCACCGCCCGAGGCTTTTGCTTCCACGTCAAATCGGTGCACCGCACTGGCGATTTCGAGAGGGCGCAGGATCGTGTTCTGCATTGAGAGGCTTGTGAAATAGTCGGTAAAGTCCTTGCCGTTGATTTTGAAAGTTCCACTCCCCTCGCGCAGGCGGATCTGGGCGATGGAGGTCTTGCGACGGCCGGTGGCGATGATGTCAGACATGAGAAACTGATCAGGCAGGCTTGGGATTCTGAGCGGCGTGCGGATGTTGATTGTCGCGATAGACCTTTAGCTTACGATAGACAGAACTCCCCAGGCGGTTGTGAGGAATCATGCCGCGAATTGCTCGCTCAACCAGGAGCTCAGGATGGCGTTCACGACGCGCCGCGAAATTCTCGGACTTATGACCGCCCACATATCCCGAGAAACTCATATACGATTTCTGCAAGTCCTTCTTGCCGCCAACGCGGACTTTGGCGGCATTGATGACGATCACGAAATCACCCGTGTCTACGTGGGGTGTGTAGATCGTCTTACCCTTGCCACGAAGAAGATTGGCGGCCTTGACTGCCACGTGACCGAGATGCTGATCGGCAGCATCGATGACCCACCAGTCGCGATGGATCTCTTCACGTTTGGCTGAGAAAGTCTTCATTGGAGTCTTTGGAGAATTGGGGACAATGTGTTACTTCCCACCTTGTGTCAAACCCAATCAGGATCAGCATGCCGCCATTCGGAAAATTCTTGACCGACAAAACCGATCCGCCAAGCCTCTGGCGCCGTGCAGCGTAACGGAGAGACGGAGCAGTTCTCGCATTGGGGGGAGACGCACGAGTCCTCCGGAGAAGCGCGCGAAGTCTACCGGCCTCTTTTCGAGCGATTGGATGCCTTGGCGCGGCGGCAAGTTCGCGCCCTGGATGAGCGGCTCGAGGCAACAATGAGGGAAATGGGAGTGACGTTTGACATTGCGCGGGAGAGGCCATGGGGACGGCGTCCCTGGTTTTGTGATGTCCTGCCGCAGATCTTCACTCCGGAGGAATGGGAGCCGCTGGAAAAAGGGATCTCTCAGCGGCTGCGGGCGTTTGAGTTATTCTTACGCGACATCTATGGGAAGAAGGAAATTCTCAAAGCCAATCTTCTTCCCATCCAGCCGGTGCTTGGCAGCACGGCGTACCAGCGGGCGGCGGCGAGCCTCACCCCTGCGGAAGATGCCTACCTGCATCTGAGCGGGATCAGCT
The DNA here is from genome assembly GCA_035539295.1 of Terrimicrobiaceae bacterium. GTDB lineage: Bacteria > Verrucomicrobiota > Verrucomicrobiia > Chthoniobacterales > Terrimicrobiaceae > DASTFP01. The sequence continues at coordinate 1,559 of DATLIT010000039.1, forward strand.
TGTGCCGCGTCCCCAATGGGGAGTTTGCCGTCAAACAACACTACTTCAGCAACGCTTCGGGAATCTCCTACATGATTCAAAACAGGCGGGCTCTGGCACGAGTGATTCCGCAAAGCTTTCAGGATTTTTCGATTCGTTCGATCGCGGATGCCCCCGTCGATATCCTCGAATTGCTGAGGTCGCTGTCGGACCATCCTGATCCCACTGTCGTGCTACTTTCCTCTGGTCCCGGGAGTGCGGTATATTCGGAGCATAGTTTCCTCGCGCGCAGAATGGGGATTCCGCTGGTCCAGGGAGGCGACCTGCTGGTCTTGAACGACGCGGTTTTTCTCAAGACGGTATCGGGTCTTGAGAAAGTCGAGGTGATTTACAATCGCATCTCCGACCAATGGCTGGATCCAATGGTCTTTCGGCGCGATTCGCTTCTTGGGGTCGCGGGACTTGTCCATTGCATACGCAAGGGAACCGTGGCTGTAGTCAACGCCATCGGCTCTCAACTCTCCGATGATCGCGCTCTCTTGCCGTTTGCCGCACAGATTATTGGCTTCTACCTGGGCGACCGTGCGCTGTTGCCTACCTTGCCGACCTACTGGCTTGGGGATATCGACCAGCGCGAAATGGTGCTCGCCGAGCTCGAAAAATACACTATCAGGCCGCTTTTTGGGGAGAAGATCCTACTCGGAGGCAATGGCCGGCGGCCGACCGAAGACGAAATTACGGCCGCGAAAGAAACCGTGCTGCGCAACAGCGGCCAATACGTCGCCCAGCCGCAGAATTGTGATGCCCTAACCGTGTCGTATCACGATGGGCGCAGGGTGGCGCGCAGACAGGACCACATCCTTTTCGCGTTGCGCAAATCAGAAGGGCAATACGACACCTTCCCTGGTGCGCTGACACGAGTCTCAACCAATGAATCTCCTTTCACCGCCAACGAGCTTGGCGGAGGGAGCAAGGATACCTGGGTCCAGGCGCCCTCGGACTTCGAGGAGCCCGCGCCAGATCGCACACGTCTCCGCGAAGCCCTTCTGCCTTCTCAGCATGTGAGCAGCCGTGTGGCGGAGGCTTTCTATTGGACCGGCCGATATCTCGAGCGAGCTCACAATCTCGCAGTGATGATTGGCGTAATCGAATCGCTCGAACTCGAGGAGCTTAATCTCATCGAACGGACGCTCTACCGCCCTGTCTGGGACAGGATCCTTCCTCCCTTGGAAAATCCAGGATCCGTTTCCCGGCGCAATATTTCCAGCCCCGCAGGCAGATACCGGCTGACGCTCGATCTGGAAGAACCCGACTCCGTTGTCCGAGCGATCCAGCGGGCCGCCGCAAACTCCGAATCGATCTTGGAATGCTTGAGTCTGGAAGCTTGGAGCGTGCTCAGCACCCTTCGATCTCGCTTTCAACGGGCGCGCTTTCGCCCGCAGGCCTCGCAGGAGGAGCTCACAGCGTTCACCCGCCGGTATTGCGATTGGGTCGTCAAAGCCGTCCCGGAATTTTTTGGCACGGCTCAGGGCACAATGATTGCGGACGGTGGTTGGGCATTTTGTGAGATCGGTCAGCTTTTGGAGCGGGCGATTATCACCGCAAACGCGGTCTGCTCGATTATGCGTCCAATGCCACGCCGAAACGCACCGCCTGAGCACGAGGCCGAGATCCGGCTCTCAGCGTTTCTGCGACTGATCAATAGTCGCGATGTTTACCGCCGGGTTTATCAACTTCGAATTGAACCCGCACCGATGCTCGATCTTTTGTGGAAGAATCCTGTCGCCCCACGATCGGTCGCTCGGTGTCTGGAGACCTGCCGCGAGCGCCTTCGGGGAACCCGTGAGCAAACCACTGGAGCAACGATGCGGACCCTTGCCGGTATCGAACAGCTCCTTCACGAGATTCGTTTGACGGATTGGGAGGAGCTCTTGAAGGAAGCGGAGTCGGCGTCATCGTCAAAATCAAACGTTTTGCTCGATCATGGGTACGCATTGCTCGATGCGACATTGGAGATCCACCACCTGATCGCCGACGCCTTTTTGAATCATCAGATTCATATGGGTCCCGACATTCAGCCGACACTTTTTGGTTTTAAGCATGCTCTTTGAGATTACCCATCGGACGGACTATCGGTATGGTCAGCCGGCACGGGAGGCTTACATCGAGGCGCGGCTGACGCCGCCGGCCCTTCCAAGCCAGGAGATAATCTCACACGCGATTGAGTTTCGTCCGGCCACCGGCGTCTCCACCTATCACGATTACTTTGGAAATGAAGTGACTTTCTATTCCATGACGCTGCGTCACGAGCGGCTGAGCATCGTGAATAAGGTGATGGTTCGAACAAAGGAAACTTCGCCGGCTGCCGGTGCTCTTGATGTCACTATCGCGGAGGCACGGCAACTTTTCGCTTCCAGGTTTGTGGATGTCTTCGACTATTTGCAGCCGACAGCCGCCGTGCCGATTGGAACGCCGTCGATCGAATGGGCACGAAAATTTTTTGCCGGTGGCGCTCCGTTGGGCGAAGCACTCGAGCGGCTGAATCGCGCTATTCACGAGAAATTTCGCTACCAGCCGGGATCGACTAGTAATTCGACGCCCCTTGAGACGGTCTGGAAGCAACGCGCGGGTGTCTGCCAGGATTTCACCCATGTCATGCTGGGGGTGCTTCGGACGGCAGGAATACCTTCGCGTTACGTTTGCGGGTATATTGAATCCGATCCAATCCAGCCGAGCGAACGCCGAACCAGGCTGATCGGATCGCTGGCGACGCATGCTTGGGTAGAAGCGCTGGCGCCGGGCATGAAGTGGCTGGCCATTGATCCGACCAACCATCAATGGTGCGGCCCGCGACACGTGACCATGGCCTACGGGCGCGATTCGGTCGACGCGACTCCTGTGCGTGGCACCTTCAAGGGCTCAGGAGACCAAAGAATGAAAGTTCGTGTCCTCATGAAAAGAATGAATGATAAAGCGTGAGAATTTCTGTCCGCTACTCGGCTCATTTTGAGTATGCGCAAAACGCGAGTTTTTCGCCCCATCGCGTTCGCCTCTTTCCCCGCCCTGACCCTTTCATCAACGTTGAGAGGATCGTCTTTTCGACCCATCCTTGCGCGGACGTCCAATACAGACACGACTTGTTCGACAACTTGACAGCCACGTGCGTCTATCCGAATCCACTGGATGCACTGGAATTCAAGCTGGAGTTTGACGCCTCGCTCCAGGCGTGGGATCCGTTCAAGTTCCTCTTGGACTCCCATGCGCTAAAATTGCCTTTTGAATACCGATCTGACGAAGCAGCTGTCCTCGCCCCGTTTCGGCGAAATCGATTTAAGACAGGTGCACTGCCGGCGGCCCTCACGCCCGCCTCTCCTCGCCCGACTGTTGAAGCAATCGTTGATATGAACAGCTGGTTGCATGAGAACATCGAGTACGAGCGGCGAGACAAAGGAGATGCCTTTCCGCCAAGGACTACGCTGGAGAGGGGAAAAGGCTCCTGCCGGGATTTCGCAGTGCTTCTGGCGGAGGTGCTAAGAACTCATGGCTTGGCTGTGCGGTTGGCGAGTGGCTACTTGTGGGAAGACAAGTCGGGCAGTGGCCCGGAACACGCGCAGAACGCTTTCCACGCCTGGGTCGAAACTTATCTGCCCGGCGCCGGCTGGGTCGGACTCGATCCAACCAACGGAGTCCTGTGCGAGCATCATTTCCTGCCGACGGCGGTGGGTGTGAGCGCCGACGACATTGCTCCGATCGTCGGCCACTATTACGGGAAGGAGACCATTGCCAGTGTTCTGACCACCTCGTTAGACATTCAGGTATTGTAAAATGATCGCGCGATGGATGGATCAGGCTGCCTCTCGCGCAGAGACAATCTTTGCTAAGCACGGCGTGCAGCTTACCCTTGGTGGTGAGCCCACCTACGTGCCGATCAGTCCGGAAGGGCCCGAATGGACCTACGCGGCCGTTGGACCTACCAAGCTGGCTTATGCTTGGAAGATCGCTGACAACCTGCTTCGGCACCACATGGTTGGTTCCGCTGCATTTTTTTGTCCCGGCAAGTCCTACCCGGGAGAGGTCAATCCTCGCTGGGCGGTTCGCATTCTCGCCAATCGGGATGGGACGCCTCTCTTTCGACTGCCCAAGCAATCGAAGGCCCTTGCGCCCCATGCGCTGCGCCATCTGGCTCAGGGTGTCTGCCGGCATCTCCGAATTGCTTCTCATTGGCTTCGTTTCGCCGACCCAAAGAATCCCGGCGCGGAGATCCTGGCGATGCCCATCGATCATGATGAAGCCGAATGGCGCTCCGCACGTTGGAGCCTCGGTAAGGACGAACGAGTTTTGAAGGCGGAGGGCCCAGTGGGGCTGCGGCTGCCGCTTGAGCGATTGCCGCCATCCGTGCCGCGAAGAGCGATGTCAATCGAGAAAAGCGGGGAGACGATTTCCATCTTTATTCCTCCGCTCGCCCAAGAGCCGTTTCTTGAATTGCTTGCCGCGATTGAGGCAGCCGCGAATGCGACCGGGGCTGGCCAAATCTTGTTGCAGGGTTATACGCCCGTTGATGAAAGCGGAAAGTGGGTTGCGCTGGGGTTGGCCGCCGATCCCGGCGTACTCGAGGTCAACCTTCCCGCCTGCTCCAGTTGGCACGAGTATGCGGAATGGATCGAGATGGTGACTGCGAGTTGCGAGGCTGCTGGCTTGAGATCATGGAAGGAGTCGACTTGGGATTTCCCGCAGGGCACTGGCGGCGGCAACCATCTTCTTTGGGGTGGGCCAAGGTTGGAGGCCAATCCATTTTTCGCCCGGCCGGCATGGCTGGGAGCGATCCTCCGTTTTTGGCAGCACCATCCTTCCCTAGCCTATCTATTTACTGGTTGCTACGTCGGAGCATCTTCGCAGGCGCCGAGACCGGATGAGTCCGCCCGCGACCTTTACGATATCGACATGGCGTATAGCTTTCTCGAATCACTTCCGGAAGGCGATCATCGAGAGCTTATCAACGAAACGCTGCGGCACCTGCAAACCGACGTCACCGGCAATTCACATCGCAGCGAGATGAGCTTCGACAAATTTTGGAACACCGCCTGGCCATCTGGCGCCCTTGGGCTAATTGAGTTTCGGGCGATTGAATCCCTTCCCCGTGCGGAGTGGATGTCGAGTGTGGCCTTGCTTTGGACCTGCCTGGCAGCTCATCTCTTGGAGGCAAAAAGTCCCCGAAGCCTTAAGCGATTTGGCGCGAGATTGCATGACGAATACTTGCTTCCGGAACGCCTTTGGAGCGACCTTGAATCTGTCTTCACGGAACTCGACGCGGCGGGGATAGTCCTGAACAGGCGGATCTATCGAAAGATCTGGGACTGGCGATTTCCGGCATTATTGGTGTGGGAAAAAGCCGACGCTCGACTCACCGTGCGGAGAGCCCTGGAGAGCTGGCCGCTGCTTTGCGAAACTCCGGTCGAAGGCGGCACGACCAGCCGGTTCGTCGATACGTCAATGCAGCGACTGGAATTCTGCAGCAATCGGCAATTTCACTCAGCCTATCGAGTATACATAAACGGCCGCCCCCTTGATTTGCGGAGAGCCGGCAGCGCATTTCTCTCCGGCCTTCGCTATCGGCGGACGAACCTCTATCCGTCGATGCATCCGGGCATTCCGACACAGCTTCCGCTCGTGCTCACCTTGCTGGACCGGACGTCCGGACTTCCGGCAGCACAGTTCGAGCTGAATACAAGCGACACGGTGTTTCGGCCTGCAACGAGCACGAGCGTAGTCAAACTCTCGGGTCGACCGTGTCGAGGAGGCCGGAAAAACGATTTCACGTGCGATTTGCGCCTTCAATAGGATGGAAGTCGCTTGTCTGAGGCATTTGTTACTAAATTGGTCTGACTAAATGCTCCACGACTGGATGATCCCATCCGACCTCGCTCCCGGAGACATGAAGAGCTTGCAGGGCGATTGGTCGAGTATGGAGTTGCATCGTGTCCAGTCTGCGGATGACCCTGATTTCGACATCGCATTTGGTGCGCTCTGGGCGGAGTTCGGCGCCAGGAGCGAAGTCGAACAGCCGACGGTACTGTCGCGTCGTCTCTGCTGGAATGATGACACACTTGTTGAAGGATACGCCCTGCGCTACCGACTGGTGTTGCTGAAGTCTCAAGGGAAGCTGGCGGCTGTTCGCGATCACACCGCTATCGTGCGCAGCGACCAAGACGAGGCAATCGTCCATCTTTCTCATAATTTCATTGCGCCAGAATGGCGACGAAGTGGACTGGCGGGTTGGCTGCGTGCCTTGCCGATCGAGTCGGCCCGCAATTGTTTGGCGGGGCAGAGACGTTCCTTGGCTTCGCCGATCATCCTTGCCGGAGAAATGAAGACCCTCGACGCGGCCGACTCGGCTAGCTATACCCGCCTGAAGGCTTATGAGAAGGCCGGCTACCTGCTCGTCGATCCGCGCAGAGTTCCCTACCTGCAACCCGACTTTCGCGCGCCAGCTGAAATCGATCTCACGGGAGGCGCCAGACCCCTGTCGCTTAACCTAATAGTTCGCCGTGTCGGACGAGAAGGCGAACTGACGATCTCGGGGGCGGAGGTCCTTCGGATCGTCGAGGCCATTTACCGGGTTTACGGCGAGACTTTTCGGCGGTCCGATATGGCATCTGTCTTGGCCAGTCTTGAAAGCTATCCCGCACCTGACGAGATGATCGACCTGCTGCCGCCAACAACTGAATTGGCTTTAGGAGGCAGTGAAGGGAAAATGGTCTTTTCCCCGATCGGGCTTGGCGCTCGTGACGAGAGTTCTTGAGCAGATTCTCCCACACTGCTGGTTTTCCCCGGTCGCGTGGGTTCTCACCGGCGAATAT
>DATLIT010000040.1:0-4241 GCA_035539295.1 Terrimicrobiaceae bacterium
CCAGATGACTAAGCCAATCGGGACGGTTCGGAGTGATCTCGAGCGCGAAGACCGTATCCGGGGGATACAAGTCAGAGAGCGGTTTTCCAACCGGAGCGTCCTTCGGCAGGATCAAGAGACCTTCGGCGTCATCGGCGAGACCAAGTTCCTTTGGGCTGCAGAGCATGCCTTCACTTTCAACGCCCCGCAGTTTGCTCACTTTGATCTTCAAGCCGCCAGGAAGGATAGCTCCCGGAAGCGCCAGGGCGACTTTGTCGCCGACAACGTAGTTTTTCGCGCCGCAAACGATCCGACGGGTCTGCCCGGATCCGTCATCAACATCGCATACGCTTAAGCGATCTGCCTGGGGATGACGGTTTGTTGCGTTGATCCGAGCAACAATCACATTAGGAAAATTGGCTCCGGTGGTCGTGACGCTTTCCACCTTGATGCCCGCACGGGTAAGCAGTCCCTCGAGTTCCGCAACAGAACCGCTCCAGGTGATGTAGTCGCGAAGCCAGCCGAGCGAAATCTTCATATCCCGGCAGCCTTGGACGAGTAGCTCTCGGCTTTCATGATGCTAGAATTGCTTAAGGAATCTCAGGTCGTTCTCGACAAGCATTCGGATGTCCGGGATGCGCGCGAGGTTCATTGCCAGTCGATCAAGCCCAAAGCCAAACGCAAACCCGGTGACAATTTCTGGGTCGAAAGCACGATCTCCTCGCTTCCGACAAATTTGCTCGAACACCGCAGGATCAACCATGCCGCAGCCTGCGAGCTCGAGCCACTGGCCGCCGAGCACCTCAGTATGGATGTCAATCTCGTAACTTGGCTCCGTAAACGGGAAAAAATGAGGACGGAACCGCACTTTAGTTTCGGCACCGAGTAGTTCTCGAAAGAAATATTCCAGCGTGCCCTTCAAATCGGCGACCGAGATGTTCCGGTCTACGACGAGTCCCTCCATTTGCGTGAATTGGGCGAGATGCGTTGCATCCACCTCGTCGCGGCGGTAAGCTGCGCCCGGGGCGATCACACGCACTGGTGGAGGCTGCGATTCCATTACGCGAATCTGAACCGTCGAGGTATGGGTTCGCAGAAGATGCCCGTCGGGAAGGTAAAAGGTGTCCAACTCGTTTCGCGCTGGGTGATCTGGCGGAGTGTTCAGTGCATCGAAGCAATACCATTCCGTCTCGATGTCGGGCCCATCGGCTAGGGCAAACCCGAGTCGCCGAAATATCCCTACGGCGCTGTCAAGCAAACGTGTGAGCGGGTGGATTGAGCCACGCGGCGGACGCGTCCCGGGCAGGGTAACGTCGATACCCAGGAGCTCGCAAGTATCACTGTCCTCTTCCAGGAGCCGTTCGCGTTCTTCGACCGAGGCTTGAACCTCCTGCCGCAGTTCATTCAAGAGCTTTCCAAGGCGAGGACGATCTTGCCTTGGAACCTCGCGCATGCCTTCGCTCAGGCGAGAGATTGCGCCATTCTTGCCGAGGTAGCGGACGCGGACAGCCTCAAGCGACCGCGTATCGTTGGCCGTTCCAAGGGCGGCGATCGCCTCCAATCGTAACGAGTCAATTTGCGATTGCATGGGAAAATGCGCGCGGGAGGCTTCCATCGTCAGCGGGGCGCAAGTCAGCGACCGCTACGCAGCCCTTGTCTCGAGAGCAAGCTTTGCCTTTTCCACGATCTGCTTGAAAGTAGCGACGTCTTGCACAGCCAGATCAGCGAGAACCTTGCGATCAAGAGCGATGCCTGCCGCTTTCAAGCCTTCGACGAATCGGCTGTAAGTAATCCCCTCGGCACGCACGGCGGCGTTTAGTCTCGTAATCCAAAGCGAGCGGAAGTTGCGCTTGCGCGTCTTGCGATCTCGATAGGCCCAATACTTAGCCTTCATCTGCGCGTCTTTTGCGTAACGGAAGAGCTTGGACCGACGACCGCGATAACCCTTAGAAGCCTTGATGGTCCGCTTGCGCCGTGCCCGACTGGCGGGCGAATTCGTAGCACGTGGCATGTAGTGTCCCGCCGTATGGAGCGGGCTCCCTGGAACCGGCTGTTGTTTGTTTTGATCCGCGGACTCACCAGTTCCGTAAGCCTCGAAGCTCGAGGCAGTCCGGCAGATCGACCGTTTAAGAGAACGGCAGATTCGATCTTATGTGGGCGACGTCGGAATCGTGAACCAGCGCCGATTTGGCTAGTTTTCGCTTCCGTTTCGCCGACTTGCACTGGAGCAAATGCCGCCTGCCGCCGCGGGTGCGCAACACCTTGCCTGTAGACGTTACCTTGAAACGCTTGGCAACTGATTTGCGCGTCTTGCTGCGTGCGATCGGTTTTGGCATGAGAAAAGGGCCAGAAAGCTAGCGAATTCACATCATCTGGCAATGAAAACTTTTCTAGACGAAATCCGCTTCGTCTTGCGGTCAATCGGATGTTTGCCTTGCTCCAGAGCGTGAGGGACGGTTTGATAGAGAGCGACGGGATGAAAAAAGCGATCGTAATTCCTTCGTATCGCGCCGAAAAGTCGCTTGCCTCGGTACTTTCGCGCGTTCCCAAGGAGTTCTGGCAAGAGGGCGTCGCCATCATCGTCAATGATAAGAGCCCCGACAAAACGGGAGCGGTTGCCGAGTCCCTGAAAGCCCAGTGGCCGGCGCTTCACGTTATACATCACGAACTCAATCGAGGCTATGGTGGGGCGCAAAAAACCGGTCTAAAGCGAGGCCTCGAACTAGGCGCCGACGCCTTCGCGATCGTGCACTCTGACGGTCAGTACGCACCCGAGGTCGTTCTCGACCTGATGAAGCCGATCCTCGAGGGCAAAGCGCATATCGTTCAAGGCTCGAGAATGGCCGATGGCGGAGCGCTGCGCGGAGGGATGCCATACTCGCGCTACGTTCCCAATCGAGTGCTGACCTTCATGGAGAATATCGTCTTTGGAACCCGCATGGCTGAGTTTCACAGCGGCTATATGCTTTACTCGCGCACATTGCTTGAGCGGGCGCCTTTCGAGGACTTGCAGAACAACTACAACTTCGACGCGGAAATGATTGTTCTGGCGCACCTCTTGGGCATGGAGTGCGCGCAAATCGCCATCCCCACACGGTACGACGAGGAAGTGTCAAGTCTCGACCCGATCCCCTACGGGATTAACGTTCTCAAAATGATGGCTCGATATCTCCGCGGAGACTACAGGAAGCTTCTGCGCAGGAACGAACAATCCGTCCAGCCTTCGTTCGGATCTGCTTCGAAGAAAAACGGTTGACGTTGTAGCCAAGAGAATCGTAGATGGGAGGTTTTTCATGAAGATCCTTCTCCTAGGCGCAGGTGGATTCATCGGTGCAAACCTCGCCGAGCGTCTCGTCAATGACGCCTATCACCAGATCACCGCTCTCGACATCGAGCGCGAGAAGCTCGATGAGACGGTGAAAAGCGGTGAGATCAACTACATCCACTTCGACATCCGCCGCAACGAAAAGGAACTCGAAAGACTCACCACCGAGCACGATCTGGTCGTTGATCTCGTGGCGATGGCGAATCCCAGTCTCTACGTTAGCAACCCCGTCGATGTGTTCAGGCTAAATTTCAGCGAGAATCTGAAGATCGCGGAATTTTGCGTGCAGCACCAAAAGCGCCTGGTGCAGTTTTCAACATGCGAGGTTTATGGGATTACCGCCGCGCGCGCCTTCGGGAAAGATTCCGCCAAGTACCCCACTCCGTTTGTTGAGGACGAAACTCCTCTTATCATGGGACCGGTTAAGAACCACCGGTGGATCTATGCTTGCGCCAAACAACTCTTGGAGCGGGTCCTTCATGCCTATGGCCTCGAGGAGGGTCTAAACTATTCCATTATTAGACCATTCAATTTCATCGGACCACGCATCGACTATCTTCCCAGCGAGCAGACCGGCAATCCGCGCGTCTTCAGCCATTTTATGAATGCGCTGCTTTATGGGACGCCGATGAAGCTCGTGGATGGTGGCATGAACTATCGCGCTTACACCTACATTGACGACGCAGTCGACTGTATCGCGCGCATCATCGAGAATCGAGGCGGAGTTTGCGAGCGCGAGATCTTCAACATTGGCACGCCCGAAAATGAGGTCACGATCAAGGATCTCGCCCATAAGATGTACGCGGTTTTCGACAAACACTTCCGCCAGCCTGGTGACCCCTATCCCGAGATAATCTCAGTATCGAGCGAAGAATTTTACGGAACAGGTTACGAAGATTGCGATCGGCGCATTCCCGACGTCTCGAAAGCTCGTGAG
>DATLIT010000041.1:0-4085 GCA_035539295.1 Terrimicrobiaceae bacterium
CTCCATTCACCGCATGATGGGCGGCGGCGTCTCCGTCTCAAGTCGAATCATCGCACTTTGGAAGAGACGGCTGAGACCTCCTCTTTCAGTTGAGAAATTTGCTGGCCGACTTCAGCGTCCCGAACAACCGCGAACGCCGCATCGAATTTTTCGAGCGCCTCAAGCTTCTTTCCGGATTCCACGAGGAGCTTTCCTTCAGCTCGGAGACGGGTGAATTCCTCGATTCTCTCGACCGTCGATCTTTGCAGAGCCGCAACCACGCGCACGGTCTGCGGACCAATGAGGCCTGCTCGTTTAGTCAGATCATCGAGAACATCCTTCGCCTCGAGATATTGCTTTCCAACAAAGATTGCCTTCAGTTTCGTGAAATCCGCTTCTGTGTCGCAGATGGCTACCGCTCGCTGAATCATTCCGATGAGCTGACTGGGCGGCTTAGCCGCCATAAACCGTGTGATTCTTCCCTTGAGCGCGAAAATTCCCTTGTCGAGCTCGGCGGATATATTCGGCAGGCCCTCTGGAGAGTTAAACTCGGTGAGTTCCCGTTCAAGCGACGCGCAAAGTTCCTCTGCCTCGGCGCTCGCAGCTTCGGCGGTCGCGAGTCCGGAATCCCACGTGTTTATGAAAGCCGCGGCCTTGGGATCCTCACTCGGTCGCAGTGTCTTGAGTTCTTCCACCAGAGCCTTGCTCTGGGGCAATGTAGTGGCTGGTCGGGCAAGCTTAGCTAGCAAATCGCTCCGCTTTTCATCGCGCACCAGTGCCTCCAAATACCCGGAAACCTCTGTGGCCAGGCGCTGGGCGTCCGCACTGGTTGCTGTGAGATCTTTCAGACTGATAAATCTGGGATCCTCCTCCAAGTTCACGCTGCTCGGCGGTCGCGCACGGGCAATTTCTACCTTTAACTGACTGGCAAGCTTCGTTGCCACGCGTTTGGCATACGTTTGTCTGGACACCCAGACGCCCTGGCTTTTCACGTTGCCGGAATCAAATTGCGCGATCTCCTCATTGAGTTTGCCAATGGAGGGTTCCAGATAAGGGCGCGAGGATGGATACTTGGCGGCAACTCGTTCCAAATCCTCGATCGCAGAAACCAACACGCGCCGGTCCGGCAGCCCGATAATATCGCCGAATTCTTGAACGTCGGGATAAATCACCAGCTTAACAATGCGGGCGGTTGGGATTTGGCGGCGATCAGCGTTCTTCGTCTGAAATTCATAATAACCGGCGCCGAAGCCGCCATCTGCCGTCCGATTGATGAACGCCTGGAACTCGAGTACGGTAGCCTCGCTATCCCTCGACCACGGCTGCGGTTTGACGAAAACCACGCCTGCGCGTTTCTGGACGACAAAACCGCTACCCGATTGCGCGGCAGGCGACGGAGCTGTCGCGCACAACAGCAGTGCGGAACAGAAGCTGGCTAGGCGGGGAACAAACATCGAGCCTCCGGGACAGTATTGACATTTGTATCTCCCTCGCAACGGGATTTGTCCAGTCGGGACGACAAAGCCTCGGCATCAGACGCGAGATGACGCGTCCCACGCCCTTCTCATGCGCTCGCACCCCCTGACAATCTTTCTTCCGCCACGCCGAGGTAGTAGCCATCGATCTCGAAGCCTATAAAGGTGGGAATCCCACAGTTTCGGGCAGCGATTGCTGAGCTGCCGAGGCCCAGGAAGGGGTCCAATGCGATCGTTTGCTCGGCAATGCCGTGAAGACGGAAGCAATTTTCCGCCAATTCCACCGGAAACGTCGCCGGGTGAGGCCGCTGCTTATCCCGACTGTGAATCGTCTTGTAGGGAATAAACCATGCATTGCCGCGACACCGTTTGTCACGCCCCTGCGTGTGGTTCCAGCGCTTGATGTTCGACTTGTGCTGGTAGGGCACACCTATGCTCAGCCGATCAATCTTGACTCTGCCGGTCTTGGTGAAATGGAAAACGAATTCCTGGCAACCGTTTAAAAATTTCGGCGACCGGATTGGCTTGAAATGCCCGTGGGAGAGATGGCTTCCACGCTCCAAGGCGATCGAGATCGACTTGATCCAATGGATTGTATTTTGCAGGACGAGAAAGTCGCTGAATCTAAGCACCAGCTGATGGGGCAAGAGGGGGTTCGAAGGGCTGGCTCCGACATTCAGAAAAAGCGAGCCTTGCGGACGGAGCACACGGCTGAGTTCCGTTCCCCACGAACAACACCAGTTTAGGTACGCACTTCTGTCGCTGCGGTCATCATAACTTCTGTACTTTGTAGCGATATTGTACGGAGGAGAGGTGACGATCACATCGACGGATTCATCGTCTAACGATCGGAGGCCATCGACGCAGTCCTCGCGGCGCAAATCCAAGTTGGTGACGCCACGTGCAGCCAGATCAAAAGCAATGGGCGTCTGGCTGGTCACCTGGGCGATTGCTGGTCGGAAGCCCGCGTCATCGGATGCGGATTATCCGCTATCACCGTGTCAAAGGCGACTTCCACCTCGCGCTCCATGCCAAGAACTTCAAGCAGGACCGCGACGCGTTCGCGCGCAGGCATCACGCGGCTGACGACCGCCCGCAACCCGCGAAACGGTCCAGAAATCACGTTGACCTCTTCGCCAACTTCGATACCTGGCTGAATAACGATCGTCTCCTGATCCTGCACCGCGTTGCGCAGCTCGCTAATGATCTCTGGAGCAACGCGCGCGGGAATGTCTCCAAAGGTGACGATCTTGACCACCCCACGACCAGCGCGAACGTGACGGTTTTGTGATACGTACCGGAATCTGGCAAAAACATAGCCGGGAAACATCGCTTCGGTTACCCAGAGCTTGCCCGAGCGTCGAGCTCGCTCGAAACGCACGAATGGACAAAACACCTCTATGCCGGTCTCTACCCTAAGCATGTTGCTGGTGATTCTCTCGTTTCGCGGCTTGGTCCGCAGGCAGTACCATTCGAGATCGTCTGTCATGTCGTGTTCGTACTCTATGTCTTTTCTCGGTCCGGTTCGAGTGGAATTCGGCGGCTGGCTGCCACGTATGGCGGAATTGTTACAAAAACTGGTTTGAATGCAAATCGCGCTGTGAACAATTTGTGAATATTCCGAGTAACTGATGACCTATTATCGAACCGGTTGGATCTCCGACGTGCATTTGGGGACCCGAGGGAGCAGGGCGGCAGAGCTCTTGAATTTCCTGCGCGAGACCGAATTCGAAACGCTGTATCTGGTCGGCGATCTGATCGACATCTGGGCATTGCGCCGGGCAATCTACTGGCCACAGGAGCACAATGACATCATTCAGAAGCTTTTGCGCAAGGGACGCAAGGGCACCGAGATAATTTACATCGTCGGGAATCACGACGAGTTCCTTCAGCGCTTTCAGGGCAATTATGGAAGCATCACGTTGCAAAGGAACGCTGTTCATCTGACCGCGACGGGACGCCGCTTGCTGGTGATGCATGGTGATGAGCTTGACACGGTCGTGCAAAACCTTGGCTGGCTCGCGCACGTCGGCGACCTCGGCTATCAACTCCTTCTGCGAGGCAACGGCGCCGTCAATTTTTTCCGGCGGCGTTTGGGACTTGGTTACTGGTCACTCAGCGCCTACGTCAAAGCCGAGGTTAAGAACGTTGTCGGTTTTATCAGTCAGTTCGAAGAAGCTATCGTTCGTTACGCGCGCGATTTCGAAGTTGATGGGGTCTTGTGCGGCCACATTCACACGGCGGCGGTTCGCGAGATTGATGGTGTCACCTACTACAATACGGGGGATTGGGTCGAGAGTTGCACGGCAATAGTTGAGACCTATGACGGAACTCTGGAGCTGCTTCGCCTTGGCGACGCGCTCGGGACGGTAGTTTCCGAAACGGAAGCTCAAGCGGTGGCTCTTTCGTTGGATGCTGAGCAGCCGAAAGCTAGTTTCGAGCGGGGAAATTTCGACATCCAATAAGGCGAAGTCCCTCCAGAGTAAGAGCAGGCGCAACCACGGAGAAAATGCCTGTGCTCCCGGCGATGAGCTTCGCATCGCCACCAGTGGCAATCAGGTTCGTCTGATGCTTGGAGGGAATTTCCTTCAGAAGCTGTCGCAGAATTTCGGAGACAAGACCGCGATACCC
>DATLIT010000042.1:0-4359 GCA_035539295.1 Terrimicrobiaceae bacterium
CCAAAGCGTCTCTCCAAACATCGCCTTGACGCGCCGCTCGAGGAAACTCCCCGAGGCGTCATCGCGTAGCACCGCAAAAAGGGTCGAGCCCGAACCGGACATTCCCGCTGCACGAACTTCCGGCTGCTTCAACAACCAATCCTTCATCACCGGCAAGACGATGAATTTTTCAAAGACCGGCGGCTCGAGCGCATTAAAGATCTTGATCCAGCCGAGGTCCTGCGCTGGCTCGAGTCCGCCCGGCGCAGCACGTCCAGCGGCCCAGGCCCGGTATGCCCAGGCGGTTTCGACGCCAAACGGCGGCTTCATCAGAAGAATGTTGAGATCTTCCGGAACTTCGAATGGCTCAATGATCTCCCCGCGACCACGACAAGTTGCCGGCCGAGGGCGCACGAAAAACGGCACATCGGAACCGATTCTTGCCGCGATCTTCTGTAGGCCTTCAATCCCAAGTTTTGTCTCAAGGAGTTGATCCAGGGCCGAAAGAACGGCGGCAGCGTCGCTGCTTCCTCCCCCGAGACCACCTGCAATTGGAATGCGCTTGCGGAGATCAATGGTCGCGGCAAATCGCAAGCCTGTCTCTAGTTGGAACTCGTAGGCGGCCGCTGCGGCGAGATTGCTCCGATCTATGGACAAAGCGGGATCATCGCACGTGAGCGTAATGGTAGCGCCTGGGGAGATTTCGACTGTAATTTCATCGGAGAGCGAAATTGGGACGATGATCGTCTCGATTTCGTGAAACCCATCCGCGCGACGGCCAAAGATCCGCAGTTGCAAGTTGACTTTGGCGGGAGCGCGCACCTTCATGGCCCGCGCATCCTCTGAAAATGACTCGCCCCGCTAAAGAAAAAATCATCGTCGCGCTGGACGTCCCAAATTTAGCCTCGGCAGTCAGCTTGGTGGAGGAATTGGGCGAGACGATCTCTTGGGTGAAGATCGGTCTGCAGCTCTTCACCGCGGAAGGTCCGCCGATCGTCCATGCGATGAAGAATCGCGGACTGAAAATCTTTCTCGACTTAAAGTTTCACGATATCCCACATACGGCGCTCGAAGCGGTGCGTTCTGCCGTGGCACTTGGTGCTGGCATGGCGACGATCCATCTTTCGGGCGGAAGCGAGATGGTGCGAAGCGCAGTCGAGGGGGCCAAGGATTCGTCGCTACTTGTCCTCGGTGTCACCGTGCTGACGAGCTTGGACGATGATCGACTCAACGAGATCGGCGTTCAACGAACTGCGGGACAGCAAGTGTTGGAACTTGTCACGCTCGGTCGACGTTGCGGTCTGCGTGGCGTCGTGTGCAGCCCACTCGAGATCGCAACCCTGCGAAGCAAGTTTGGCACTTCGCTCACGATCGTCACTCCAGGGGTGCGGCTATCGGATTCGAGCATCCACGACCAGCGACGGGTGATGACTCCGGCAAATGCTATTCGCGCGGGTGCGGACTTCCTGGTTATTGGGCGTCCGATCACGGCGTCAGCCTCGCCGCGCCAAGCGGCAGCGCGGATCGCGGACGAAATCACAGACACCCTTAGTCGCGAAAATTCTTGAAAGCCAGTCCAACACCAAAATCTGCGGCCCGCAGAGCACCGATCACTTTCTGAAGATCATCCCTCTTTCCTCCCGTGACCCGTATCTGACGATCCTGGAGTGTCGCCTGGACCTTCAAACCCGTCGCTTTGATTGCTTTGGTGACTTCCTTTGCCTTGTCGCCATCCAAGCCTTGCTTGATGGCCAACTCCTGTCGCGAATGTCCCAGGGACGATATCTCAGGATCTTTCTGCTCGACATTGCGCAGATCGATTCCCCGCTTGGCGAGTTTGGCGATGATGATCTCGCGCAAGCCTTTTAGCCGCGCGCCATCATCCACCGCGAGCAGGACTGAACCGGTTTTGGAATCGAGTTGAATTGTCGCGGCGACCCCCTTGAAGTCGAACCGTGAACTCAATTCGCGCTGAGCCTGGTCAACTGCGTTCTTGACCTCCATGCGGTCAACCTCGGATACGACGTCAAAGGAAGGCATGATCTAAGTCTCTCCAATAAAAACAAGCGACGCAACGTTTCGCAACCAGGCAGATGACCTGACGACGCTGCGAATGAATAGACGCCGGCCAACTCAGGAAAGTCGGAAGAACTGTTCTGCCGTCGCGGTGGTTTGGCGCGCCACCGCCTCGAGAGAACTCCCACGATCTTGAGCGATCTGCTCTGCCACGAGCCGCGTAAACGCCGGCTCGCAACGCTTGCCGCGATGCGGGACCGGAGCCAAATACGGACAGTCTGTTTCCACCATGTAGCCATCCTCTGGAATCGTCACAGCTGTCTCGCGGACAAGCTCCGCGTTTTTGAAAGTCACAATTCCGGTAAATGAAACCAGGTGGCCGAGGGCAATGGCGTCCATCGCTTGATCGGGACGATTCCCAAAGCAATGAAAGACGCCGCGCACCCGTCCGGTGTAAGGTTCCAAGATTGCCAGGGTGTCGTCCCATGCGTCGCGCTGATGAATGACAACGTTGAGCCCAAGGGCAACGGCGAGGTCCAGTTGAACGCGAAAGGCGTCCGCTTGGGCCGACTTATAGGCGCCGTCCAAAACTGCCGCTTCGGCATCCTGCGCGACCCCGGCTTGCAAGGCTGCGATCGCCGGTGAGCTTTCCAGTTCACGGCTTGGTAAATAGTGGTAATCGAGCCCGGTCTCGCCAATGGCAGCGACTTTTGAATGCTCGGCCAGAGCGCGCAAGGCGGGCAGAAAGTCCTCGATTTCATTCTGAACGTTGGTCGGATGCACGCCGACAACCGCGAAAACATTGGAATACTTTTCCGCCAGGGCGATCGCTCGTTCACTGCTTTCAATCCCAGTTCCAATTGTGATAATCCTTGTCACGCCAGCAGTCGCCGCACGTTCGACCACTTTGTCGAGGTCATCAGCAAAATCGGGGTAGTCCAGATGAGCGTGGGTGTCGATCAACATAGTTTGTCTTTTCTGATCATCGTGTGGTGTAGTAGGCTGGCGATTAGCACGTGAACCGCAATATAGTTGCTCGGTCGGACCAGATCCTCAAGCTATCGATTTTTAGGGCCGTCTGTCCGAAAGAAAAATTTCCACTCTCCAGACGAAGGAGCGGAGCGTAATGCCGGTTAAAAGGTCTTTTCGCACATTTACCGAATTTTGGGGGCCTCAAGGTGGCAGATGGCCACAAGTTGAGGAACTCAAAAACCAAAACCAACAACACCAAATGAATACAACGAAAACACTCCTCGCGGGCGCAGCTGTTGCCGGTCTGATGACCGGATCGATGGCGGTCCGCGCTTTCGCAGCCGGCGAACCAACTCCCGCGGGAGTTTCCCTCCAGACAATGGCGGATAAGGGAAAGGCTGCTCACGACTGCAAGGGAAAAAACACATGTAAAGGCCAGGGAGGCTGCAAGTCCGGCGACCAGGGATGCAAGGGCAAAAACACCTGCAAGGGCAAGGGCGGCTGCGCCACAAAACCCGAGTAGCCACTAGTCAACCCAAGGAGCATCTGGCGTTTAGCCAGATTGTCGCATATGGCCGCCGCTTTCGAAAAACCGGAAGCGGCGGCCCTCCGAAACCTCATAACCAAGGATGCCAGCAAACCCTTTTAATGGCTACACTGACTACGAAATCGGAATAGGCCTCCGCGTGCCGCACTACCGGCACATCCTTGAGAAGAAACCGGTCGTCGATTGGTTTGAAATCATTTCCGAGAACTTCATGGTAGACGGGGGCCGTCCTCTGGAAGTGCTCGATTCGATCCTGGAGCAATACCGCGTCGTCCAGCATGGCGTGGCGATCTATTTCGGCTCGGCGGACAAACTCAACCGCGAGCATCTGAAGAAGCTTAAGCGCCTGGTGCAGCGCACGAATACCCCCTGGCTCTCGGATCATTTATGTTGGGGCAGCGTGGACGGTCGCTATACGCACGATTTGCTTCCGATGCCCTATACCTTCGCCGCGGCAAAGGTAACCGCGCAAAAGATTCGAGAGACGCGCGATTTTCTCGAGGTGCCCATCTGCGTCGAAAACGTGAGCAGCTATGCGGAGTTTCACGCCTCGGAGATGACCGAATGGGAGTTCCTAAGTGAAGTCGTCGAACTGGCCGACTGTGGAATTCTCCTGGATGTTAATAATATCTATGTCTCCTCGCAGAACCACAACTTCGATCCCTACGATTACCTCAATAACATTCCGCACCATCGGGTTGGCCAGATCCACATTGCCGGCCACTCCAAGTTCGAAAAGTACATTCTCGACACCCACGATCATCCCGTTCTCGATCCGGTGTGGAAGATGTATGCACATGCTATAAAGCGGATCGGTCACACCGCCACTCTGCTCGAATGGGATG
>DATLIT010000043.1:0-8728 GCA_035539295.1 Terrimicrobiaceae bacterium
CAGATGAAGATGCTCGATAGTGAACGAGGAAAGGGCTCCTAAGAACCGCCGCGGCATACGGCCAAACAACTCTCAACGAACACAAGGCGACCGAAAGTCACGTGGTGATCAACTGGCCGATCCTCTTCGCCGAGACATGAGGAGAAACGCGCCTCAATTCGGAAACTTCGAGCGACTAGCCTATGGAGCGGGCGAGTTGGGCCCGGCGATGGCGGGGAGTACCATCATCTTTTTCCAACTCGTCTTCCTCACCGACGTGGCCGGGATGGATCCCGGGATCGCCGGCAGCGTCCTTCTCGTGGCAAGAATTTGGGATGCGATCAACGACCCGTTAATCGGCTGGCTTTCGGACCATACGAAGACCCCTTGGGGTCGCAGGCTGCCATGGATGGTTGTCAGTGCGCTCCCATTCTCGGCCTTTTTCATCATGTTCTGGCTGGTGCCGGAGTTTGCAGCCCCGGAAATGCGATGGAGCGCTTTCGCCTACTACCTTGTCGTTGCTATTCTGTTCAGCACCTTTTCGACCGCCCTTGCGCTGCCGCATGCCTCGCTGACCGCAGAACTGAGCCGCGACTATGACGAGCGATCGCGATTGACCGCCTACCGGATGGCATTCTCTCTGGCGGGAAGCGTCGGGGGCCTCATTGCGGCCCTGGTTGTCTTTCAGCTCCTGAAGAATGAGCCAAAGTCCGTGCAGTATACTGTCTTTGGAGCCTCGATTGGGATCATCGGTCTTGCCTCTGTCTTGTTCTGCCTTGCCGGCATTTGGAAGATCGTGATCTCAAGGGACGCTCAGCGGCTTCGCCGGGAGAGCGCAGACGAGCTTGCCGCCAAACCTTTGTCTTTGCGCGAACAGTTCGACTTGGTGCTGAGCAACAAGCCATTCCTGCTGGTTTGCGGGATCTACCTGTGTTCGTGGCTTTCCATGCAATTCACTGCTACTGTTCTGCCCTTTTTTACCCAAAGCTGGCTGCGGCTTTCGACAACTACTTTCCATCTCCTCGCGCTAACGGTGCAGACAACCGCCCTCTGCCTGATGCCCTTCTGGGGCTGGGTAAGTGTGAAGATTGGAAAGAAGCCAGTCTACTTCATTGGAATGAGCTTCTGGCTGGTTGCTCAGGCCGGCTTGATGTTCCTGCAACCTGGCGAAGTCCGCATCTTCTTCGTCATGGCTTTTGTCGCGGGTTTCGGCATCTCCGTCTGCTACCTGATTCCAAACGCCATGCTGCCAGATGTCGTCGAATACGACGAGCTGAAGACTGGCCGGCGTCGCGAGGGCGTCTACTATGGCACTTGCGTCTTCATTCAGAAGCTGGCGCTGGCGATCGGCACCTTTATCGTCGGCCAACTTCTGGCTTTCTCCGGCTATATTCCGGGCGGACCCGATCAGATCGTCACCGAGCAGCCGGAGAAGGCTTTGCTTACCATTCGCCTGGCGATTGGACCATTGCCCGCTCTGGCCCTGATCATCGGTATGGTGTTGACGATTCTCTATCCGGTGACAAGGGAATCGCATCGTCGCGTTGTTGAGGAAATCGATGCACGGCGGCGCCCGATTCGGTAATGATTTTGAACCTCGAGGTCAACGTATTGCCTTTCACTCGGCAGCCCAAGCGTCGAAGCCAATTCGCCACGGCATGATTCGAGTTGGCAAAAAGATGATACGCCGCTCGGTCGCGTGAAACGGGTATCCCGTCCCATGCACGCACCACGCGCGAATCCGCGTTGGAATGCCACCGGCGCTCGAGTTCGCCTCGTAGATCTTCAGCCAGCGCGGGCTCGACAAAGAGACGGACGGAGCGTTCGCTGCCGGCAACCCACGCGAATTCGGACTCGTTCAGAGTATAGGGAAGTTTGCGCCGCGACATGGCGCCTTTCCCCAAGCCGGTGATCGCTCGAAATCCGGAGAAAAAACCCTCCTTCTCCAAACCATAGAAATTCCACTCTCCAAATCCGTATTCGTAAAACGCGGCCGTCCCTTCCGGCAGTGCGAGTCGCGTGTGCCACTCATATTGGGAAACGACCACGGGAACCCCCTCACGAACGTCAGGAGGCATCACTCTCCACGCGCAACCCGAAACAACCAGGAAGAGGGCGGCGCAAGCAGATCCGCAAGAGAGAGCCTTCGGCCGTCCGACAGACGAGACCCGCATCCACGTCTTCAATCCTTCGAAAGCCGCAGGTCTGTTGGAGCTCGATCAGCAAGACACGACTGAACAAAGGCATCCAGAAGACGAATGGGAAATTTCCACCGCTGAGCAATCAGATAAATTTCAACCCTGCGAAACTTCTCGGGCAACTCGAACAGCCAGAGGTCTCGAGCTCCCGGTGCGAGTTCCAGGTAACTTCGAGGGAGGACGGCGATACCTCCGCCTGCTCGCACACTCCCAATCACACCTTCGAGTGTTCCCACCGCATGCATCGGCCATTTGGGCGCACCCGTCTCACGCAAGTGGTCTGTCAATCGCGCGGTAAACGAACATCCGTTGCGCTGGACGAAGATCTTGAGCCGCGCGTTGTCGGCAGCAACTAGATCGTCCAGGCACCCCGCCTTATCTCGGGAAATTACCACCAGTTCGTCTTCGAAGATCTTTTCCTCGAAGAAGGCGGGCTCATTCGCTCGGCGCGAGACGAACGCCACATCGAGTTCCGACTTGAGGACCTTTTCCCAAAGGAAAGCCGTTCCCCCGGTCTCAACCGAGACATCGACCGAAGAATGCGTTCGCGTAAAACTCGCAAGAATTTCTACAAGACGAGATGCCGCAAATGTCTCGATCGCTCCGATCCGAATCGAACCCGACCGAGGCTCGTCATCTCGACCGAACTTACTGAGAATTTCTTTGGAGAGTTCTTCAAGTCGGAGCGCGAAGGGGATGAGGGCCTCCCCATCGGGAGTGAGGCGCACCCTACGCGAATCTCGCACTAGCAACGTCGCGCCAAGTTCTTCCTCCAGTCGCTGGATACGTGAACTGATATTGGATTGAACCGTATTCAACACAGCTGCGGCCCGCGTCATATTCCCCTGCCTCGCCACGGTGAGGAAAACGGGCAAATCCAACAGCAGAGAGCGATTCATATCCATCTAGTTTTCAGATGATGACTATCTCGACAATTCATTTTTTATGATGCGCTCTCCCGGGTAGCTTTGGAGCGCATGTCAAAATCAAAACCACTCTTTATCCTGGTGGCGGGTCCATACCGCTCGAACACCGGCGACGATCCCAGGAAGATCGACGAAAATCTGGAGACGATGACGCGAGCGGCCCTGGAGGTGTTTCGACTCGGTCACCTGCCTGTTCTAGGCGAATCGCTGGCTCTGCCATTGATACGGCAGGCGGGGTCGCGACAGATCGGAGATGCGGCCTTTCAAGAGATTTTTCATCCGATTTCCCGAAGGCTAGCTGAACGAGTTGACGCGGTCTTGCGCGTCGGCGGTCCATCAAAAGGGGCCGATGAAATGGTCGAAATTGCGCGACGCGATGGCAAGCTGGTCTTCGGAGACCTCGCCGAAATCTCAGCGACGGAAACGCGCGCGACAAGCAACGCAAGATGAGCGACCGCATACGCATTCTCGACGTTAGAGTTCTCTCGGACGATTGGTATCTGCTTCAGAAGACCACGTTTGATTTCCGGCGCTCGAACGGAAGCTGGCAAACGATCAGCCGAGAAACCTACGATCGTGGTAACGGGGCAGTCGTTCTGCTTGTCAATTCCGAAAAGCGAACCCTCATCCTCACGCGTCAATTTCGCTATCCGGCGTTCGTCAACGGCTTGACTGATGGAATGCTCCTGGAAGCTTGCGCAGGCCTGCTCGACTCCGAAGACCCCGAAGAGACTATCCGCAGAGAAGTTGAAGAAGAGACCGGATTTGGGATCGCTCCGCCAAGAAAGCTCTTCGAGCTGTATATGAGTCCCGGTTCGGTGACCGAGAAGCTCTTCTTCTTCATGGCGGAGTACGACCACTCCGATCGAGCGTCGTCGGGAGGCGGCGATCAGGCCGAAGGCGAGGACATCGAGATCATCGAACTCTCGTTCGACGAGGCATTCTCCATGATTGATCGAGGCGAAATTTTGGACGCCAAGACGCTGATTCTGCTCCAGCATCTGGCGAGAACAGACAACAAGATCGCGGGCCACGAAGAGGTAAATGCTCACTCGGGCTAGAGAGGCCGGCGTCGTAAATGTCAACTGGAACGACTGTGTCTTCACGGTCGGGGGCTTTCCCCACAATGGGACATCGCCGCGACAACGCTGGTCTCCGGGCCGGCGACACGACCGTGTGCTCTCTAACGCTCGCCCTTCACCACGAACCCATATGTCCAGAGGATAAGGAGAAGTTGAACCGGGGCACGAAGGAGCAAATAGATTGGCCCCGCGGAGTGTCCGCCAAATGGGATGCGTTGGAGGGCCGCATACACGTTTGCCGGAAATATCACGATGAGGAATCCGATGATCGTGAGTCACAGCAGTGGTGACTTCGGCCAGGCGAGTAGGAGGATAGCCAGAAGCAGCTCAAATATTCCTGAGGCGAGAATCAGCGCTCGGCGGCCCGGAATCGAGCGCGGGAGCATCTCGTTCATCGCGTCGGTTCTCACGAAGTGCCCTAACCCAGTGAAAGCGAAGACAAGAACCAACCCGAATCCGCCAGCCCACTCGACATCGGCGCCCAAGGCGTTGGCGACAATCCAGGGCACGACCAATAACGCACAAATGATCGCCAATTGTTTCATCTTTCGAGCGCTATGAGCATCCGGGATTCGCCACTGATTGCTCCTCCTGCTTTCACTCGTGAAGGGCCATGAAGTTGGCAAGATCCAGGTCACTGCCAACCAGAGCGAGCACGTCTCCTTCGCGAACGATTTCGGTCGGAGGCGGCACGGCATTAAATTGTTCAATCGCGTGTCCAGTCGAGTCGCGGATTTGCTTCTTGATCGCGACCAGATTTATTCGAAACCGGCGCCGAAGGTTAAGTTCCTCAATGGTCTTGCCGAGAATGCTTGCAGGCGCGTTGATTTCGACGACGCTGAAGCCCTCCGCCAGCTCGAAGTAGTTCGAAATATTCGGAATGAGGAGCCTCTGAACCATCCAGCGCGCGGCAGTTTCCTCTGGATTGAAAACCTCGTCTGCGCCAACGGCCTGCAACACGCGAATGTGATCCGCGGTGGTCGCGCGTGCGATGATCTTTTTGATTCCGTGCTGTTTGGCGTGAATCACCACGAGCACCTGTGCCTCAAAGTTGTTCCCGATCGCGACGATAAGCACATCGACCTCGCCAAGCCCATGCGACTTGAGCGCATCTTCGTGGGTGGCATTAAGTCGAATGGCCAGGGAAACCTCATCCTTGACGCTATTTACTCGGTCCATGTCGGTATCTACTGCAATAACCTCTGCGCCCTTCCGGAAGAGACCGACTGCAGCCGAGCTTCCGAATTCTCCCAATCCGATAACAGCGTATTTCATAAATCTCAGGCACTCAGGGTCTCAGCCAACGACCACATCCTCTTCGGGAAACTCGTAATCGACATGACCGCGTGACTCAAAAACGGAGAAGACAAGCGCAATCGGCCCAACGCGACCAATGAACATCGCCGCGCAGAGCACTAACTTGCTGCCCGTGCTCAGTCCCGGCGTAATGCCGGTGGAAAGGCCCACGGTGCTCAGAGCGGAAATCGTCTCGAAGCTAATGTCGCGGAGCGATTGATTCGGGTCGAAAACACTGATCAGGAACATCCCGGCGCTCGCCGTGACCACATAGAGCACAAACACGTTCAGCGCCGTGAAGAATGCGCGCCCAGCAAGCTTTCGTCCAAATGCATCTACTTTTTCCCGTTGCAAGATAAGTGACCGCAGCGCAAGGAGCAGAATTCCGAGGGTGACTGTTTTGATGCCACCGGCGGTGGATACTGGCGATCCGCCGATCACCATCAAGGCCATCAGCAAAATTAATGTCGCCAGTTGCAGCTCTCCCATGGGCACCGTATTGAAGCCGGCCGTGCGCGTGGTAACTGACTGGAAGAAGGAGACCAGGAAGCAGTCTCTGCCGCTCAGCCCATGCAAAACGCTCCCCGACTCAGTCCAGAGGAATCCAAGGGTTCCGAGCGTGATCAGACCAACGGTAATGATCAACGAAATGCGCGACTGCACGCTGAGCCTCCGGGGGAGATGTGGCGCGAAGCGCCGCGATCTGCGGTGCAGCAGCTGCGGGAGCAAACGCAGGCCCGCACGACCCAGGGCAATCAACTCCGGCAGCACCAGAAAGCCGAGTCCTCCCAATATGATGAGGACAGTGATCGTAAAATTAAGGCCGGGGTTGTTCCACAACGATTCTAGATTGTTGGACTGAAGAGCGAATCCCGCATTGCAAAAGGCGGAGATCGAGTGAAACACGCTCCACTTCAGTCTCTCCATCGTATCGCCTTCCGTCGTAGCAAAGAAGTAGAGGCTCACTGCGCCAGCGCCCTCGATGATGGCGGTCAGCAAGATGATACCCGCAAGTCTCGCTTTCAAATCGTCTGTCCCTGACGCGCTGATCATACGCCTGAACGCCACCATCTGAGGCACCGGCAGTGTCTTCGCCGAAAAAACTGAAATAAAGGCGACAAAAGTGACGATCCCCAGCCCGCCAACCTGAATGAGCACAAGAATAATCAGCTGCCCAAAGTTGGAAAAAGCGGTCCCGGTGTCGCGCACGCTAAGCCCGGTCACGCACGAAGCACTCACCGAGGTGAAAAACGCATCCATGGGCCCAATCGGAATGGTAGGATCTTCGCTTACCGCTGGTAGGAGCAGCAGGAGAGTACCCACCAGGACTAAAGCTGCAAAGGAGCCTGCCAAAACAACTTCGGCACGGACGCCCGCGACGAAAATTCGCTGGAGAAGGCGAACGAGCTGTATGCAGATGTTTCCCAGCAAGAACAGCTGGACAACTCCAAGAAATTTATCCAAGGCGCTGCGATAAGGCAGGCCGGGGAACACATCTGCCAACAGCTTGTCGGGAAGAGCCGGCGTCAGCACCAACAAGGCTGCACATAGCCCGACCAGTAGAAGTTCGAAGCGGCGCTCATGAACCGCATCACGCCAGTTTCGCGAGGTCCAAAAGCGCGTGAAGAGCAGACCGGCGAAGCCAAACGCTAGGAGGAGATCAAGCCAGGCGAACACCCCCCAAAAGCTGCGCAAGAACTCAAAGCCATGCTGGAGGATCAACAACGCGACCGCGACCGCTGCTAGCCCAAGGCTGACAACGTGTCGTCCGCCCGCCGCTTCGCGAGGACGCTCGACCACCACCGCAATATCATGGTTCATAGGGAGAATGAAGTTTCGTTCCAGCTCGCCTGACATCGCCGCCAGCGGATTTCTACACACCACGCTCGGCCGGAAGGCGTCCCGTCTTGACGGCCTCTTGGAGCGCCTGATGGTCGGCTTCGGTTTGGTCTGCATACGAGCGGGCGAACCGGGCGAACGCACGGTCGGCCGCGTCGCCTTGGCCTAGATAACCGGAGAGGATGGCGGGATCTGCAGATCGTGCGTGACCCTTGGCGAGCAAGGCTCCACAGATGCGGCCATAGTCCATCAGCGCAGAGCCATCCATCCCTTCAATTGTAACCGCGCCCTTCATGTCTCGGAACTGGCGGACGTAATAATCTCGCTTGTCCACGGTCGTCCAGCCGAGGAGCGGATCGCTGACTGTTTGCAGCGTTTGTTGGTACTCGACGACACGCTGTCCCTGATGCGCGTGCCAGGCGGTGTCGCCATGGACGAAGGGCGCCACGCACGAGCGTCTGGATTGCTTCAGCTGAAGGAAGAGCATGTCGTCCAAGCCATTCCCCTGCAGCAGCACCACAAAAGCGCGTAGTCCTACGCTACCCACGCCCACCACTTTGTGAGCAACGTCAACAAAGAAATAGGATGCCAGAACGCGGCGCCAATGCTGCGGAAGCGTCGTCAAATAGGCCTCGAGTCCGTCGATGATGCGGTCCTTCTCATCATCGGAGACGTGCGTGACGAGCGGCGGCTGTTCGACCACGTGCCGCATGCCATCACGCTCGCGCGTCAACTTCGGCAGCGCACGGTCGCTGGTGCGATTTCGGGCGAGGTTGGCCGAGCGTTCGATCTCTCCCCGCAAAGACCAATCCGCCATTTCCAGCCTCATGCGCTCGAAATCCATCCGGTCGAAAGACCGCGCGAGCAAGGGCTGTTCGGCAAGTCGGGCGATTTGCCGCCGATAAGCGGCCGCGCACCAGAGAACGGCATCTTCGCACGTGCTGTCGGCCAATCCATTCTGGCGACCGGCAACCCAGACGCTGGTCGTTAACCTCCAGAGGTCCCACTCCCACGGTCCGGGATGCGCTTCGTCGAAATCATTCAAGTCGAAGACGAGATCGCGCTCCGGAGAGGCGTAGAATCCAAAATTGCCCAGGTGCGCATCGCCGCAAATAACCGGCTCGATGCCTGTGCGCGGCATGCCAGCAAAATCCTCGGCCATCAACGAAGCCGCCCCTCGGAGGAAAGCATAAGGGGAGACTGCCATCCGTCCCACACGCACGGGAATTAGGCGCTCAAGGCGACCCGAATGGGCCTCCTCGATGAGATCGATCGGGTCCGACCTGTCGGCCTTGGGTCGCCAGCGGCCAAGCTCGGCACGCTTGATCTTCTCCCGCAATGCTCGGCCAGCGGCCAGCCGTTCTGTCTTGCTTGGCAAACCTGTTCGAAATCCGTTCTGCATGGGATC
>DATLIT010000044.1:0-4039 GCA_035539295.1 Terrimicrobiaceae bacterium
GCTGCATTTACTCGCGAGCAAAAACTGGAGGACAGTACGCTCGGATGGCATTGCATTAATCCGGTGATGCAGTCGCGGTACGGCGTCGATTCGATGACGCAAACCGCGGACAACCTCGCTCGCGAACGCGGCATTACACGCGACTGCCAGGACGCATATGCATTGCGCAGCCAGCAGCGCACTGCGCGCACACGGTCTACAAGACACGAGCGCTTCAAGCAGAGATCCTCAAGGTGCGCCGTCAAGGCTACGCGTTCGTCTCGCAGGAGCTGGAGCTGGGACTGTGCTCGATTGCGGTGCCGGTTCGTTCCGCTACAGGACAGGCGGTGTATGGTCTCAACGTCAGCATGCGTTACAGCGACGATGTGCAGACGTTGGCGCGGAAAAAAATGTTGCCTGCTTTGCATCGCGCACGTGAGGCGATTGAAAGCGCTATGGCACGAGATGGTTGGCGGCCGTTGACGATTTCCCGGAACGCATGATGGTTGATGTTTTCATCGCGGCGGCAACTCGAACACCGTTCGGTCGATATGGCGGTCGGCTGGCCGCATTGCGCTGCGACGATCTGGCGGCGGCGCCGATCACCTCATTGATGGCGCGTTATCCTACTGTGGACTGGGGTGCGGTGGACGAAGTCGTGCTCGGTTGCGCCAATCAGGCCGGCGAAGACAACCGCAATGTTGCGCGCATGGCCACGTTGCTGTCCGGTCTGCCGGAAACAGTTCCGGCGGTGACAGTGAATCGACTGTGCGCTTCTGGTCTGGAAGCAATTGGTCAAGCCGCTCGCGCGATCGCCGGTGGCGACGCGGAGTTTGTGATTGCTGGGGGCGTCGAAAGTATGTCTCGCGCGCCGTTCGTCATGCCTAAAGCTGAAGCTGCATTTACTCGCGAGCAAAAACTGGAGGACAGTACGCTCGGATGGCATTGCATTAATCCGGTGATGCAGTCGCGGTACGGCGTCGATTCGATGACGCAAACCGCGGACAACCTCGCTCGCGAACACGGCATTACACGCGACTGCCAGGACGCATATGCATTGCGCAGCCAGCAGCGCACTGCGCGCGCACGGGCGGAAGGTTGGCTGGCGGAAGAGATCACTGCAGTGCAAATCAGCAATGGCAGCGACACCATCATCGTTGATGAGGACGAACATCCGCGCCCTAAGATCACGCTTGAGCAACTGGCTAAACTAAAACCACTTTTGGGCACGGATAGCACCATCACCGCAGGCAATGCCTCCGGCATAAACGATGGTGCCTGTGCATTACTACTGGCGTCGGCCGCAGCGCTGAACACACACCGCTTGCAACCCTTAGCGCGCGTCATCAGCGTGGCGGCGGTCGGAGTTGCTCCGCGGATCATGGGCATCGGACCAGTGCCAGCGATCCACAAATTGCTAGCGAAGATCGGACGGCGCCTCGACCAGTTCGACCGCATCGAAATCAATGAAGCCTTTGCCGCTCAGGTGCTCGCGTGTACGCGTAGTCTCGGACTGGCCGACGATGCCGAGCATGTCAACGGCAACGGCGGCGCGATCGCGCTTGGGCATCCGCTTGGCGCGAGCGGTGCGCGTTTGGTGATGACCGCCGTCTATGCTTTGCGCAGGCAGCAACAGGCCCGCGCCTTGGTGAGCCTATGCGTTGGGGTTGGCCAAGGCGTTGCTTTGGCCCTTGAGCGGGCGTGACCGTCTCGGGGTTACTTCACCGGGACATTGATTGGAGGGGCGAGGTCCTCCGAGCCCGATCACCCATCCGGCGTCGCAGAGCCTGCCCTGAGCTTGTCGCAGGAGTTCCGCACTCCGGCGACGTAAGCTGTCTCAGCCCCAATATTAATTCGCGCGAGCGACACGCCCACCACTAGACTCCTTCCGCATGAAAACGAGACCGCTCGTCGCGTTCCTGCTCTTTGCTGCCTCGATCACGTTCGCCGCCAGTCCCTCGCCGATTTCTACCGGAAGCCCGCCGGCTTCGCCATCAGCGACCGCCGCCCAACCGCGCAATCTAAAACCGGAAGATTACGCCGGGTTGCGCGATGTGGACGAGCCAAAGTTTTCGGCGGACGGGAATCTCGTCGTCTATATCCTGAAAACGGCGGACATGGAGAAAGACAAGGTGGCCGGCAACCTCTGGCTGGCGAAATGGGATGGCTCGGAAAATCGCCCACTCACATATGGAAACAATGACCAGTCGCATCCGCGCTGGAGTCCGGATGGAAAATGGATCGCGTTCCTTTCGGGACGCGAAGACGAGAACGAGATCGATCAACTTTGGATCCTGCCGACCAACGGTGGTGAAGCCGAGAAGATTACGGACGCGAAAGGCGGCGTCGAGGATTTCGCCTGGTCGCCGGATTCAAAGCGTATTGTGCTCGTGGTGCGTGATCCCGATCCGCGCGAGCCGGAGAAGAAGGAAAAAGAGAAGAAGACCGTCCCGCCCCTGGTCATCAATCGTTTTCACTTTAAACAGGATATTGACGGCTATCTGACCGATCGCTGGTCGCACCTGCAATTGCTCGACCTGGCCACGCGCAAGATCGACATTCTCACCTCCGGTAAGCACGACGAATTTCTGCCGGCTTGGTCGCCGAACGGTAACGAGATCGCATTCGTGACGAAGCGGGGGGACGATCCCGACCGTACGGTTAATTGGGACGTCTGGGTGGTCGGCGCGAAACCGGGCGCGGCGGAGCGGCAAATTACCACCTCTCCTGAAGCCGACCCAGATCCTGACTGGGAAAGCGCACCGGCTTGGAGTCCCGATGGTAAAACTATCGCTTACATCCACGGCGGCGATCCAAAGAAAGTCGAATATGCCGTGCACACTCTCGCCGTTATTCCGGCGGCGGGTGGTGAAGCGAAAGTGCTCACGCAAAATTTGGATCGCAACGTTGTTCAGCCGCGTTGGTCCGCCGATGGCAAATCGATCTTCGTCTTGTTGGAGGATGACGGTGTGCAAACCCTCCTGCGCGTTCCAATTTCCGGCGGCGCGCCCGAACCGGTGGTTGGCGGCCGGCGCAGCATCACCGCTTATGACGTGAGCAAGAATGGAAAAGTGATCGTGCGTTCGAGCACACCGGATCGCCCCTATGAAATCTTCGCAGCCGAGCAAAACGATCTGCGCAACCTAACCAAACAGAACGATGTGTGGTTGAAGCAGTTCAAACTCGCGCGCGTCGAGGATACAAAATTCAAAAGCAAAGACGGCACCGAAGTGCACGGCTTTTTCGTTCACCCTGTCGATCTTGCCGCCGGGGTGAAGCCGCCTGCGATATTGCGACCGCACGGCGGTCCGGCATCGCAATTTGCGAATGAGTTCGAGTTTGAGATGCAAGTTTTTGCCGCCAACGGTTACGCCGTCATCATGCCGAATCCGCGTGGCTCCACGGGTCGTGGCGAAGAATTCGCCCTCGGCATCTTCGCCGCCTGGGGGAGTGTCGATCTCGAGGACAATCTCGCGGCGGTCGATGCCGCGGTTGCGGGCGGCCTGGTCGATCCCAATCGTCTTGGCGTGGGCGGTTGGAGTTACGGCGGGATTTCCACGAACTATCTGATCGCCAGCACCACACGTTTCAAAGCCGCCTACAGCGGCGCATCGGCCTCGAACATTCTCGCCGGTTACGGGACCGACGAATATATCATCGATTACGAACAGGAGCTGGGTATGCCGTGGAAAAATACGGACACATACCTGAAGCTTTCTTATCCATTTCTGCACGCCGACCGGATCAAGACGCCGACGCTATTTCTGTGCGGCGGGAACGATTTCAACGTCCCATTGCTCAACAGCGAACAGATGTATCAAGCCCTGCGCAGCCTCAATGTTCCCACCGAACTCGTAATCTATCCCGGCCAATTCCACAGCCTCAAGAAACCGAGCTACCTCATCGACCGCTACAAGCGCTGTCTTGATTGGTACGCGAAGTGGATCACGGCGAAGGCTGCGCACTAAAAGTCCGGTAGTAGCAAGGTCTCCTGGGCATAACGAAACGAGAAATGACTAACAGGTGATTAGGGTTTCAGCGCTAGCCAAACCTCGAATAG
>DATLIT010000045.1:0-3443 GCA_035539295.1 Terrimicrobiaceae bacterium
GCACGATTTCCGCTTTTGGGCAGGCGCCAAACACTGAATTCCGAATCCTTAACATTCAACCGCAGTTCCTCGGATCGCCAGCCTATGGCGGTGTTCGTTACGACAAGCGCGGCTCAAGGGCCAAGGAGTGGCTCGAAGTCGAAGTCACCTTCGAATGGCAACCCCGTCTAAGGGATCCAAAATATGCAGACGAGTTAACGTTCAACTATTACATCTTGCTGAAGAACAAGTCCGCGCTCTATCCCCAAGGAACGCTTCTGGTAGGTTCAGTCACGCATACCAGCATCCCTCAGGAACGCGACATGCATTCGGTCGTTTACGTCAGTCCGCGAACCTTAGAACGCTTTTTCGACGGAAGGGCTCCGGGCAACGTCGATCAGTCGCTCGTCGATATTGGAGTGACCGTCACCAGGCAAGGACAGGAAGTTGCCTCGACGAGCTGGAAAAGCCGTTCCGGGAGTTGGTGGCCGCAATTTCCACAGACGCCCGGTTTCGTTCTCAACAAGAGCGAAACCCCGTTCGCACCGCTCGCCTGGGACTACTACGAAGCGATTAAGCCGCGCGCCTCCACTCAGTGAGGCAGAGTCCCCATTCTTGAGCCTGTGCGATGGCCGCACCATCACGAATCATCACGCTCGACCTCGGCATGCAAACGGTGACGCTTGCCGAGTTTCGAACCGGCGCGCGCGGCGCGCTTACCTTGGTCGCTTTTGCTCAAGAGGAGCTGATTGCCGATCCGGCGGCAGATGCAACTCGACCTGCGCAGATCGAGGCGGCAGTGAGCGCATTGCGCAAAGCGCTCCGCGTGGGTCCCAAGGAACGCGTTACCTTCAGCCTGCCCTCGCAGTCGGTCTTCACGCGATTCGTAAAACTACCCGGCTCTTCCCCCGAAGAGGTGGACTCGATCATCGGTTTCGAGGCGCAGCAAAACGTTCCTTTCCCAATCGATGAAGTTGTTTGGGATTATCAGATCATGGGCGAGGCCAAGGACAATCAATGGGATGTCGTTCTGGTTGCGATCAAGGCGGATCAGCTTGATGAAATAAATGCCTCCGTCAACAAGGGGGGTCTGCGGACTCTGACCATTGATGTTGCTCCGATGGCGCTCTCGAACGCCTTTCGCTATAATTACAGCGAGCTCACTGGATGCTCCCTTCTCATCGATATTGGCGCCCGGACCACCAACCTTGTCTTTATCGAGAGCAAGCGTGTCTTCAGTCGCAGCATTCCCGTGGGTGGCAGCACCATTAGCGCCGCCATTGCCAAGGAACTCAAGCAGGACATTACGCTTGGGGAAAAGCTAAAGACCGAGAAGGGGCTCGTCGGGCTCGGCGGAAACTATGCGGAGCCTGATGATCCCGGGGAAGCAAAGATCTCCAAGATCATCCGCAATACGATGACCCGGCTTCACGCTGAAATCGCCCGTTCGATTTCCTTCTATCGACAAAATCAATCTGGCGGCCCTCCGGTCCGCGCCTTTCTCTGCGGCGGGACGGTTACCCTTCCCTACATGATCGAGTTCTTCAGCGAGAAGCTGCAAATACCGATCGAGCACTTCAATTCCTTGCGCAACGTCACCGTCGCGGGTGAGCAGATGGCTGCCCAAGTCACCGGACGCGCACACATGCTCGGCGAGGTCGTTGGCTGTGCCCTGCGCTTTGTGGGGAACACGCCCATCGAGATCAACGTCCGCCCGCACAGCCTGGTCCGAGAGCAGGATCTCTCCAGACGCAAGCCGCTGTTGGTCCTCGCTGCACTCTGCGCGCTGTTGGCTCCGACGGGCTGGTGGCTCTATTTTAGCCATGCGACGACTGTCACCGGGCAGAGGCTTGAAAGCGTCAGTGCCGACGTCAACAAATTGGAAGCGATCGCCCGGCGCTTCGACGCGTTGCAGGCGGAGACCAAACGTCTCCAGGAGACTGCCGCACCACTGAATCTCGCCGCCAACGAGCGCTCCGCCTGGGCGGAAATCCTCGAAGAGCTCGGTTCCAGGCTGCCGCCGAGGTTCATTTGGGTTACCGATCTCAAGCCCTTATCTGAGGGAAGGGCTTATCCATCCACTGCCAGCACGCAGTCGCCTACGCCGTTGTCCCGGCAGAGCTCGCCGCAACGAGCCGGTCAAGCGACGGCCGCGACCGCGTACCCGGCGATCGATGCCTTGGAAATTAGTGGGCTTTATCTCGCGAATCCCCCGAACGAAAAGGAAGCGCGTGTCATTGACGAGTTTGTCGACCAGCTCCAAAAATCCGAAGTTTTCAAGATCGAGGAAAAGGACAAAGCCAAAGCGGTGATCCAGCGCACGACGCCCGATGGTCAGAGCTGGGCCTATGGCTACACAATCGTCCTCCCGCTGCGAAACCCGATCACACTCCCGTGAACTGGATTCGAGAAAATTCCTTCCTTGCGACGCTCACGGCAGTAACCCTTCTTGGCTGCGGCGCTTTGATTTCCCTGACCGTGCAGGCGATGACGCGTTTCGGGGAGAGCTCGGACGCCTATGCCCAGGCGGTCCACAAGCTTCACACTCTCCAGAACCGATCGCCTTTTCCAAGTGTTGAGAACTTGGAGAAGAGCCAACTGCTCAAGGGACAATACGCTGAAGAACTGGGTGCCCTCCGCGCACAGCTCGAAAGCATGCAGACGCCCCGGAGTCCGGAGGTCCAGCCGCAAAGATTTCAGGACGACCTCCGGGCGGCGGTCAACCTGATCACCGAAAAGGCGGCTGCGGCCGGGGTTGAGCTCCCGAAAGGCTTCTACCTGGGTTTCAGCCAATACGCGAACAGCCTCCCGAACGAACGGGCTGCACCCATTTTGGCGCGACAACTCAGCATCATCAACAAGATCGTCACCGATCTCATCGACTTCCGAGTCCGCTCAATCGACAGCCTGGATCGGCTTCCTTTGCCTGAGGAGTTCTCGGCACAACCGACTCCCAAACCGGAACGCGCGCAGCGCGGCAAAGAGCCAGAGGCAACTCCCGTCGAAATCATCCGCCAACCTTTCGATCTGAGCTTTACCGCCGAACAAGGCAAGTTGCGCGTGGCCTTCAATTCATTACTTGGCTCCGACCAGTTTCTTCTCATTCGCTATCTCTCTCTCGAGAATACCACTCGCGTCGGACCGCCCATCTCTCGGGCGGTGGCATCTAGCTCAGGCTCGCGCTCGGAGCAAGTCCTGGCGGCAAGGCCGGAGAATGCCGCTCCCGCCAACAGCTTGAACGTGATCTTGGGTCGCGAACTGATCAAGGCGTCGATGCGCATTGAAATCATCGGCTTTCCACGGCCGGAAGAACCGAAAACATGACCCGGTGATGGACTGGCTCAGAAACAACTACGACAAGGCCATACTGGCGTCGGCTTGCCTGCTCCTTCTGGTGTGTAGCGCGTTGATTATCGTTCGCGTCCAGTCTTTCCCGGAGCGATTCGCCGGTCGCGACAGCTCTC
>DATLIT010000046.1:0-3614 GCA_035539295.1 Terrimicrobiaceae bacterium
CCACGATTTCAAGTCGGCCGGGAGAATGTAGTTTGCCTGCACGCGCGCGTGGTTGGCGCCCTTAGCGAGTGTCAAGCGCTCGAGGTGAACGTTTGCATCATTGCTTGACAGGGCGATGTTCACCGATTCGACGGCATAGTCTTGTAAGCGAATGGCCTTGATCTCTCCCTCGATCCGGCTGATCAGATCTTTAAAGAGGGGTGCCTCCGCCTGCTGTTGCAAATCCTTCGAGAGATCGAGACGAAGATGCGTCTCGGTGAGCTCGGTTCCCGAAAAGGCCAGACTCGAAGAGTCGAGCACGCCTTCGGTAGAAAGCTTTCTATTCTCGAGACGAAAGCTCGTGTTCAATGAAAGATCACCGATAACCGGCAGGTTAAGAGCAACAAGGTCCGGCGTGAAAACTTGCACATGACCACTGGCGGAAACCTTGTCAAAATCGTTGAGCGTCTCGGGCAAGGTGGAGTTTGCCTCGATGTCGATCCGATTGTCCTGATCAAGACGCGAAACAACCGTGGCTTTGGCACGTTTGTCCGCCAGATCGAGCCGGAGAGTTATGTCGCCAAGCGCGTGCCGGTCGTAGGCCGCGCCCGAGAAAAGCACATCGGCATCCCCGATCCAACTAGAAGGCTTTGCCGGCTCACCCTGAAAGGCCAGCACCAGCCGATCCAGCGTTCCAGTGACGGGAACATTCAGATTGAAGTACGCCCAGATCCTTTGCAGAGAAAGCGCTGAGCTCTCCGCCTTCAGGTTAAGGCGATTGCTCGCATTCAGGTCAGAAACCTGCGCGCTGAGAGTAATCGGGGCGTCGAAAATAGAACCGTCCAGATTCACGCCCAATTCGGCTTCGCTGAGTTTCGAAACATCCAAGTTAAACTTGCGCAGCGAAATCTCGGGTCCGATAACCAGATCCGTAATCATCAGATTACGGTCCCGAAAGCTTGTCGCACCGGAGATTTCTGTCCAGCGCCGCACGCCGGGAATGTCCAGCGTTTCGATCTTCAGGACGCCGGAGCGATCAGGCAGTAAGCCTAGAAACAAACCACTCACCTCAATACTTCCGGTCGGACCGTGAGCGATGAAATTTATATTCTCGAGATTAAGAGTATCGGGAAAGAGCGCCGGAAATTTGAATTGTTGCGGCTTGCGTTCCTTTTCGGGAGGCAAGGGCTCAGCGGGCGTTATTTCGATATAAGCGTTGCGTATGTCGACCAGCTTGAGAAATCCTGGCAGACCATGGCGGATTAGCCCGATCAGACTGTAGCGTAGATTGAGCGTCTCGATCTCCAGGCGTTGAATCGGGCCTTGCTCCGTTGGAATTCCGCGCAAGTTTGAAATTGTCAAAGTTGTGAAGATCGAGCCACTCGCGTCGTAGGACAGATCGAGGTGCTGCTGCTCCGCCGCCCGAACGATAAAATAGCGCGTGCCTTCAAAGAATAATGGCCGGTGAAAAACGCCCAACAGGACGAAAAGAATCAGGAGGACAAGGCCGATTCGGCGGAGCCATCTGCCCCGCCGACGCTTGGGTCTATCATTCCTCGCATTCATGCCGCCCAGATCAAGACGAGAATGGCCGCGAAGTCACGGGCCGGCGGGTGATGCTGCATACGTGCGAAAAGCTAATGCCACGGGCGTAGTGCCATGCTTCTGGCGTCCCGTCAAAACTTCTCGGCGAACCGGACTGATCTGCACGGCGCGGCAAGCCCGTGCCCACCGTCAAGATGAGGCGCTCTCCTCGCTTGTGGTGGCACTTAAGTGCAACCTCGGATCAGAAAGAGGATCAGCAGCACAGGAATCGGAACTCCCAGGAGCCAGAGAAGGATCCATCCGAGCTTCCCGGACTGAGCTGCACGTTTGCTGAGATACTTCATGTTCTTGAATCGCCTTAACCGACGCCAGCGCGCGTATGGCCAGGCGTGATTGCCAGGCGAGGCTCGTCAACCACGCCGAGAACATAGCCGTGCCTTGCCTACTGAAAAGAGGACATTGTGCTCCGCTCCTGCCGCTCAGCCGCTTCCCAGTAATCGTAGGCTGCCGCGTAAGCGGCGGAGGTAAGAAGGAGCATCTCATGCTCTCCATCCGCCTCGACGCGGCCATGCCGAAGAAAGACAATCCGCTGTGCTCTGCGCAGCAACGCAATCCGATGCGTAACCACGAGGGTGGTGCGTGCTGCGCTTAGTTCTTCGAGAGATGCTTGGATGAGTGCTTCCGTCTCCGGCTCGACCGACGAGGTGGGCTCGTCAAGAATGAGGATTTGCGGATCATGGAGAAAGACGCGTGCGATTGAAAGCCGCTGCTTTTGACCGCCCGACAGCTTCACTCCTCGCTCTCCCACGATTGTCTCATAGCCTTGGGGCAAATCCCGGATGAAAGCGTCGGCATGCGCAAGTCGCGCCGCGGCCTGGACTTCTTCAAAGGTGGCGTCAGGCCGCGCGTAGCAGAGGTTTTCGCGAATGGTCGCGTTAAAGAGATATGTTTCCTGCAGAACCATCCCGATGGCAGCACGAAGAGAATCTAGCTTTACGCCGCGAATGTCTTGGCCATCCACGAGAATTTTTCCAGCGATCGGATCGAAAAATCTCGCAACCAAGCTGACCAGGGTCGTTTTGCCGGCTCCACTCGCTCCGGCGAGAGCGACGACCTCGCCAGGCGCAATTCTAAAGCTGACCCCGTCTAGAATTAGCGGTCCGGAGCGATAGCGGAAGGCAACGTCCTTGAATTCGATCTCACCGGCGCGAACCTGCAAAGCCCCAGCGCCGGAGACATTCGCTATTTCCACGGGCGTATCCAACACTTCGAAGACTCGGCGGGCAGCAGCTTTTGCTCGCTGAAGGATGTCGGTCATTCGGGCCAGCGTACTTATCGGACTTTGCAGGCGCCACCAGTATCCACGATAGGCAATCAAACCGCCGACCGTAAACTCTCCCCTCCAGATAAACCAGACACCCATTCCCAGCATCACGACGTTGCTCAGAAATCCAAGCATTGCCACCGCCGGGAAGAACGCATTCCGCGCGCGCACCGCTCGGACGCTCTGTTCGTAATGGCTCTGCGTCACAGCGCGCAGAGCCAGTTTTTCCCGATCAACTTGCGCGAAGCTTTGCGCCAATTGAATGCCGGCCAAGCGGTCGTGCACGAAAGTTCCAATATCTCCCAAGCGAGCTCTGACCGCCTCGTAGATTAGCTTCACGCGGTGGCTGAATTTCCGCACGACCACGTAGGAGATCGCCAGCGGGATCATCACACAAAGACCGATCACCGGTTGCAACCAGATGACCACCGCCGACACGACGACAAAAGTCACTAATTCGCCGAGCAGGTCGCTCAAATTTGTGAGGACAGAAGTTTCCATGGCGTCGACATCGCTGATCACCCGCGCGACCAGATCACCGGTATGACGGTCATGGTGATAGCTCATCGATTGCTCTTCGAGATGAGAAAAAAGGGCATTACGAACATCGCGCACGAACCCTTGCCCGGCCTTCTCGATGAAGTAGCTCTGCAACGCCGCGAACAACGTTGCGGCCAATTGCGACGCCAGCATCACCGCTAAAGCACCCCACAGGCCGACCGCGTTGCCTCCAAGCAACACATCGTCGACCGCGTATTTCCAAACC
>DATLIT010000047.1:0-4504 GCA_035539295.1 Terrimicrobiaceae bacterium
CCTCCCAACGACCACCACCTTCGGACTCGCAGCGGCTGCAAACGGACCAACCAGGAGCGCCAGGCGACCAACCTGGTCGCGAGGAACGGACCCGCGGACGCAGCGATGGGCAAGGGCGGTCGGAGGGCCGCGAAATGCGAGGAGATCAGGAGAGCCGAGACGCGCAGCGCAGAGAACAGGGTCGCGACGACCAATCTGAAGAATCTCTTCAAGGAGCTCCTCCTCCTGCGCAGGCAGGAGACACGCCAACACGGCAGACTGCTCGCGAGAAAACTCAGGGCCGCGAGAATCAGGTACAGCGGCCTCCGCAAAATCGTCGGGAGGACCGCGGAGAGGCGCAAGAAGCGGACGGGCAGCGCAAGCAAGGCCGCGGCGTAGATCAATCCGAATCTTCGCAAGGCGCTCCGCCAGGGCGGCCACCAGCGCCCGACAGTCCTGGTGCCCAGCCAACGCGTGAGCGAAGTCAGCGCGACAGCGGTGAGCAAAATGCGGCCGAAAAATCTCGCGAAAGCCGCCGGGAATCAGAGCGGCCGAACGTGCAGCCAAAGCAGGCTGAAGCGCCAAAAACACCCCCTGAAAATGTGCAGCAGCGTCGCCAGGGCGGGGAAAATGGCCGTCAGGAGCAAAGGAGCGGCCCGCCCGCAGAGCGTCGCGAGTCCAATGTTCAACAGCAGCAGCAGCAGCAGCGCGGCGACCAAAAAGCTCAAGGGGAGAAATCCGGGCGTCCGCAAGGCCAGCAGCAACCATCACGCGGCGACGGCCAAAAGGGAGGAAAGGGAGACAAGAGCGGCTCTAAGGGGGAAGGCGAGGGCAGCACCCAAAGCAGCGAAGGCCAGGGGCAGGACGACCGCGGCCGGTAGTTCCTCGTCTTGCCGAACTGCCGTTCTTGACTTTGTCGAGGAAACGCTAATCTTGTGCGGGTATGAAAAGACTTTTCGTCGTTCTAGGTTGCGTGGCGTTCATCTCGGCTTCGGCGTTTGCCGGAGACTGCTGCTCGGGTAAGAAGTCCAAGGAAGGCAGCAAGACCGAGGATTCAACCAAGCAGAGTTTTGCCGAGGCGCGTTAAACTCGAACCAACATCTTCACAAGCGAAGCGCTGGATAGAAATCCGGCGCTTTTTCTTTTCGCGGCCCGCGGATTTCGCTTAGTCATTGCTATGGGTCCGGAAAAACACTCCCCCCTGCGCAAGACGTGGCGCATCGTTGTCCAAACTTCGAACATTTACATTGAAATCGACGGCGAACAGCGCGCCGCCGCCTTCGCCTACTACGTTCTTTTCTCCCTCTTCCCGCTTTTTGCGCTCATGCTGATCGTCGGCTCGTCGTTTTTCAGCTCGGGAGACATCATCGCGACCATAAAGAGTTTTCTCCCGATCGACGATCCACAGCAGAGGTTTATTTGGGAAGCAGTCCATCAACTCGAAATGTCGCGCGGCGGTGTGGGCGCTCTCTCCGTCCTCATATTGCTTTGGTGCTCGCTGCGTTTTTTTCAAGGGCTGGTTCATGGTGTTAACCGCGCCTGGCATACAATCGAGATTCCGTGGTGGCAGGTTCCATTGAAAAATCTGCTGTTGATTGCCATCATCGGTAGTGCACTTTTTGCCGGCCTGATTGCGCCAGCTATCCTCCAAGGCGTTCGCAACGGCCTGATCGCGGCGGAAGTTTTCCTGCAAACTCACTTCCCGAAATTTGACCTGCATCTGGTCTCGGGGTTATTGGACTTAAGCCGCTATGTTTTAGGCGCCTTACTTCTGTTCTATTCCTTTTGCATGCTCTATAAGTTTGCTCCGCGACGCCGGGTGCTATTTCGCCAGGTCTGGTTGCCGGCATTGATCGTCACCATCGGTTTGATGATCTGTCAGATCACCTTCGTGAACTATCTTCCCCACTTCGTAAACTACGGCATCTACGGCGCAGTCGGCGGATTGATGCTTCTGCTGCTCTGGGTATACTTCTCGGGCATGATCATCATCATCGGAGCATGCCTTTGCGCAGCCATCGAGCAGTACCGCGAGGAGGTCGAGGACGGGATTACTCCAGCCAGTCGAGGATATTGAAGTTGTAGGAGATCATCACCGTGATCAACAGGGCGGTGAGAAGAAAACCAAGCACAGCGACCGTAGGAACGGCGATCAAAATCCTGCGGATCAGGCGGTCTTCAGGGTCTTGAATCTCACTCATGCGCCTGACCGATAAAGGCGTCAGATCGCCAAGTCAAGCGTGGCCGAGTCGCCGAACTCCTCTCCCTTTCCGTACTCAGCGGCGATAACGCTCGGGTAGAGCTGCCAAGAGCTCATCCTTAGGACTGCGTGAGAGAAACTCGCTAAAGATCTCATCACCCTGCTTGCGTGCCGCGTAAAGCTTCAACAAGCCGTCAATGACCAGGTGAACATCCGCTGCCAGAATTTTACCCTTGAGTAGTTCATTAAAGCGGCTGTCTTGTCCGAGTCGTCCGCCAACAAACAAGTCGTAGGCGTCGACCATTTTGCCGGCAATCTTCGTCTTGGCGCCGCGAAAGCCGATGTCGGCAATTTGGTGCTGACCGCAACTGGAGGGGCAGCCGCTAAAATGGACACGAATTTTGTCCTTATACCAACCGCTGGTTGCCTCCAACTGATTAACGAGCTCGATCATCCTGTTTTTCGTCTCGGCCACCGCGAGATTGCAAAACTCAATGCCTGTGCAGGAGACGCAACCCTTGCGGAAATTGGAAGAATCGTAAACCAATCCCAACTCGTCCATTTCCGCCTTCATAGCTGAGAGATTAGCTTCAGGGACGTGCGGGATGAGGACGTTTTGCTTATTCGTTAAACGGACAAAGTCGTGCCCAGGACAAGCGTACTTTCTTGCCAGTCGTGCCACGCTGGCGAGCGCTCCATTTCTGATCCGTCCGCCGGGAAAGGTCAGGCCGACCCAATACAGACCTGGCTGCGCTTGTGCATGAACTCCCATGTGATCGCTCTCCTGGTCGCGCGGAAAAACGAACGTGCGATGCCGCTCGAGTTTGAAGCCCAAGCGGGGCTCGATCTCAGCGAGGACCCGCTCTACGCCCCAGTCGGCAACGAGAAATTTGAAGCGGGCGCGGTTGCGCTTCGCCCGATAGCCTTCATCGCGATACAACTCGCTGATCGCGCGAGCGACCGGCCACGCTTGCGGCGTCGAAATCCAAACCGGAAGCGTCTGCGCGAGATGAGGCGAACTCGACAAACCGCCTCCCACTTTGACACCGTAGCCAACGTCGCCTCGCTCGCTAATTAGTCCAAAAAACCCAACGCAGTTGATGTCGGGCTGGTGACAATGAATGTGACAGCCGCCAATGCTGATCTTGTATTTGCGGGGAAGATTCGAGAAGTCCTTAGTATTCGTCAGGCCGCGGCTAATCTCCAGCAGCTGCGGAGTGGCATCGAGAATCGCCTCTGGATTAATGCCCGAGACCGGGCAGCATCCAACGTTGCGCGTAATATCTCCACAGGCGCCGCTGGTAATAATACCGGCTTTCTCGAGGGCATCAAAAACCGGCGGGACATCCTGAATGCGCAGCCAGTGATATTGAATGGTTTGGCGTGTCGTGATGTCACAGAAGCCATGCGCGAATTCGTCGGCCAGCTCAGAAAGGAGGATGGCTTGGGCGCCCGTTAGCTGACCCCCCGGGATTTTCGTTCGCATCATGAAATACCCGCTGTCCTTCGGCTTTTGCCGGTAGACCCCATACCATTTCAGGCGATCAAAATCCTCCTCGACAATTGCTGAAAACCCAAGCTTCGCGTAGCGGTAGATATCATGGATGACGTCCAAGCCGTCCTTCTCGAGTTTGAGCCGTTCCTGGGGTGTCAGCTCGATGAGCCCCCGCTTCACAGCGTCAAAATTGGGGTGAATCTCAGACATCGCTCAATGAACCGGTAATTGATTTGAGAAGCGCCTAAAAGCTCTTTCATGGCGCAAGCCGACGCAAAGTGAATTTGCCAGTTCGGCGGCTTAGCTTTCAATCAAAAGCAAGGTGACACGAGGCCATTTTTTTGCGAGGGGAGAAGTCGTCATGCCCTCCGAAGCTGAAACCGAGCGTCTTCTCGCGCGCGACCAACGACGTGAAGCCTGGGATTTTTGGGGGCCTTATCTGAGTGAGCGTCAGTGGGGCACGGTCCGCGAAGATTACTCCGCCGACGGCGATGCCTGGTCGTTCTTTCCTCACGATCACGCTCGATCACGGGTTTATCGCTGGGGCGAGGATGGCCTGCTCGGCATTTGCGATAGCGATTGCCGACTTTGCTTCGCGCCAGCCTTTTGGAATGGTCATGATCCGATCCTCAAAGAGCGGTTTTTCGGTCTTTCCAATCCTCAGGGTAACCATGGAGAGGATGTGAAGGAGTATTTTTATCATCTCGATAATACTCCCACGCATAGTTACATGCGGGCGCTCTACAAATATCCGCACCTCGAGTTTCCCTATCAGCGCCTAATTGACGAGAGCGCGCGCCGCACGCGTTTGGAGCCGGAGTTCGAGCTCG
>DATLIT010000048.1:0-2872 GCA_035539295.1 Terrimicrobiaceae bacterium
GAACGAGCCAATGTCCTGACCATACAAAAAAACGCGCGGATCGTCGGCGAGTGCTTTGGCCAGCGCGGAACGAATCGCTTCCAAATAGGTGATCATGCCTCTGCCAGCGTCTCGCAGGGGCTTGAGATTGCCTTCCAATCATCCTCATTCGGATCGGGCGATGGCTCTCGCTGCACTTTCGCGGCGGTGACATCGACTTCGTTCTTGGCTTCAGCTCGCCAGCGATTGATCTGTTCTGCGGACCCCCAGCCCTTCTGGATCAGGAATTCTTCGCTGA
This sequence comes from Terrimicrobiaceae bacterium, assembly GCA_035539295.1. GTDB lineage: Bacteria > Verrucomicrobiota > Verrucomicrobiia > Chthoniobacterales > Terrimicrobiaceae > DASTFP01. The sequence continues at coordinate 278 of DATLIT010000048.1, forward strand.
CCTTCAGGCAATCTCGGCCCAGCGGACTCGACTTCAGCTTTGGATCGACATAGGCGGCATCATCGTGTTCACCGTGGCCGACCAGCCTCAATAGATCGCCGACAACAAGTTGCGGACCACCTCCGCGGCGTGCCGCCCCGATCGCAGCCCCAACCACTTTCAGGCATTCGGCCAAATTCGTCGCCTCTACACGATGGCCAGCCACGCCATAGCCTACTGCCTTATCCAGCAGATCCTGACATGCAAACTGGCGATCGTTCGGTGTGGAATACGCATACTGGTTATTTGCCACAACGATCACCAAGGGAAGCTTCTCGACCGCGGCCACATTGATACCTTCGTGGAACGCCCCGGTCGAGGTCCCTCCGTCTCCCAGGCATGTTGCGCCGACAACACCCGTCTCACCACGAAATCGGCGCGCGATCAAAGCGCCGGCGATCACTGGAATCATCGCGCCAAGATGGCTGATCATCGCGTAATAACCTTCGCGCGGCCGGCCCCGATGGATATTCCCGTCGCGGCCACGCATCGAGCCAAGTTGCGACCCGAGATAGGTGCGCAACGTATCAAGAATCGAGTCGCCAAAGGCCATTCGCCCGGCCTGATCGCGGATAAGCGGCGCAAAAATATCGCCCTTGCGAAGGTTGATCCCCACGGAAACACTCAGCGCCTCCTGGCCACGACCAAGAAAGACGCCGCCTTTGATCAGACCGGCACGGTAGAGGCTGGCAAGCTTCTCCTCGAGCACGCGCGCCATGAGCATGATGCGGTAAGCTTTGAGGTAAGCAGAACGTGACGCTTTGGAGCGCTCGCTTTCGGATGACATTGCGGGCAATTGCGCGATCCTACGACGAACCAGCGTCTCAGCTCGCGGGAACAACGCGCCAAAGGAGCGTAAAGATGATCGCTAGCGCGATTAGCAGCGCCATCGTCTTAACCTGAGCCGCATAGCGTTGTCGCGACGGCGTTTGGGTTCCGCGGGCCCTCGTCCGTCGCCCGCCGCCTCCCAGTGTATAGGGCGAGATAGCTCTTCCCGCCGCGGCCGCCCGACGTTTTGCCAGAGCGCGTCGCTGCTCTTCCTGCGCCTCAATCACCGTGGGCAGGACCTTTAACTTCTGTTCCAGCTCCTGCGTTCTGCGCATGATCTCCTCACGTTGCTGCTCGAGCATGCGCTCTTCAGCCGCGAGACGGCTGGCTTTGGATCCTGAGGACTTCGCCATAACTAGTGGGTGCCAAATAGAGACCAGGCCCAGATGGCTAATGCCGCTAAGCCGATAATTTGAAGGGGAATTGTAAAAGCAAAGCCGGACTTAAGCCAATAGCCAAATCCACGTTCTTCCGGAAAACCGTAATCCTGTTCGAAGGAGCTCGATAAGGTCGGAGTGGAGGCAACTTCCGGTGATGTCTCCACCGCAATCCTGGCCTGAGCCTTAATATAATCGACGCGAGCGTCCTCGACGGCGCTAAGGGCTTTGCTAAGCTCTTTGGGTAAATCGACCGCGCCCCAACTCTTCGGATTGATTGCCTCAATGTAGCGCAGGTGCTGGGTAAAGGAATTGTGGATCGAATTGAGCTGCTCGAGTCGCTTCTGCGCCTCTTCGGCCTCGCGCTGCACGGTGACGAGTGAACGCGTAAGCTTATCCGTCATCTCGGTGCGCCCGGCCTCTAGTTCGTCCTGACGCTTCTTGAGCTCCTCCAATCGCAGCTTTTGCTTCTCGATGTCTTCGAGCTGTCGCTTGAGTTTTTCCAGCTCGGTATTGGTCTTCTGCACCTCCTCGCCGAGGTCTTCCGTATTCTCCTCCTCTAAATCAAGGTAAGGCCCTGAGACTTTGCTGGGATCCGGTGGCATATAAAATTTTGATCCTACGAGACTTTGGCGATCCGGCACAGAAATTTCCAGCACAAAGATCATCGACCCGTCGGCACGTCGAGGAAAAGACCTTTAAGGTAAAAAGTTTCCGGCATATGGAGGAGCACAGGATGATCGGGACCCTGGACGAGCCGTCGAACGATCCGCGCCGAACGCTTCGCGTCGAAAAAACCGGCCGCGACTGACGATTCGAACTCCTTGGCAGAAACGTGATGTGAGCAGGAGAAGGTCGCGAGTAAACCATCTGTAAGCAGGCGGGCACTTCGAAGGTGCAGTTCCCGATAGCCGCGCAGCGCGTCATTGATCTTGTCACGGGTGCGGGTAAATGACGGCGGATCAAGGATGATGAGATCATAGCGGTCGCCGCGGCGTTCGGCTGCCTTGAGAAAAGAGAAGACATCTTCTTCGGCAACCGAGACGCGCAATCCATTGCGGCGACTGTTCTCGCGCAGCTTCCTGGCGTTCTCTCCCGTGCTTTCCACGGCGGTTACTTCGAGCGCACCGCGTGTCGCGCAGGCGAGAGCGAAGCCGCCCTGATTGGAAAAGCAATCGAGAACGCGCCGCCCCGCAGCATGGTTTGCAACAATCGAGTAGTTCTCAATCTGGTCGAGGTACAAGCCGGTCTTTTGGCCGTGGAGAAAATCGACGAGAAATCGGACCCCCTTGACATCGATTTCGCGCTCGCCCGGATCCCCGCCAAAAAGTGGACCTGCGATCAGCGGTAA
>DATLIT010000049.1:0-3320 GCA_035539295.1 Terrimicrobiaceae bacterium
AGATCACACTTCCGGCGCGGCCGAGAAGTGCGATGCGCACGTCCATGGTCAACTCCTCGCAAATGAAAAGGCGACCTGCATGGCGAATCAACAGGTCCACAGAGTCATATACTGTCCCCCCGCTGGAGTTTTCGATGGGAATAATCCCCAGCGCATCGCTCGAAGCGAGAACTCGATCGAAGATCGCTTCGATCGTTGGGCACGGCGTCAGGACCGCGCGCTTTCCGAACCGTTTGCGAGCAAGAATATGCGAGAACGTCCCTTCGGGACCAAGATAGTTTACCGGTCTCACAGCAACCTTCTGAAGCCACAACCAATCGCTTGCAAGTGAACTCCGCTTGCGTGCATCGCGCCGACAAATATTCTTGTCATGGATCGTCCACAGCTCATCACTTCTTTATGCCTACTTACGTCTACGAAACGATTCCAGCCAAGAAGGGCAAGGCCCCGAAGCGGTACGAACTCAAACAAAGTATCAAAGACGCCGCTTTTACCAAACACCCTGAGACTGGAGAACCGATCAAGCGCGTCGTCACGGGCGGCATCGGTGTCCTGACGTCCTCTTCCGGCAGTCACGCTCATTCTCACAGACCTTCCTGCGGATGCGGAGCCGGCGGCTGCCATGGCTGAGAGCCGTTGAACTCTGTCCTCGCATCGCTTTCCGGACGGCGACCCGAGTAGCGAGCCCTCTTCGACAGCACCGTCTGCCAGACGCTCGCGAGGAGTGGCCAGAACAAGCAACGCGCCCAGGTTTGCTGCAATTTCACCAAGATGCCTCCGAAGCTGAAAGGCTTGGGCTTGGGAGCGGTCCTGATCGCATTGGCGGTTTGCGGCTGTGCGACCAAGTCTGCTCGACCGCCGCGAGGCGAAGAAGTTCCGAACGCCCGCGCCAGCGAATCTCCGAAACCACAGCCCAAACGCCCGTTCCTGGTCGCAGCCTTTTCCTGGCTTCCGAAACTCTCCTTCCGCCGTCCAAACCCTCCGCAAGCCCAGGTCCCACGCCTCATCGGAGTCATCAAAATGGTTGATGAAGACGATCGTTTCGTCCTCATCGATGCCACCACCTTTCAAGGCGCCGGACCCGGAGATCTCCTCATCTGCATCCGGGATCAAAAGGAGACCGCCAACCTCCGCATGAGCACTTTGCAAAATCCTCCCTTTCTCATTGCTGATATCGCCAGCGGCAACCCGGCGCCAGGCGACCGCGTCGTCAAACCTTAAAGGCGCCCGCGATCCCGAATTGACAAGCTCTATTTCGTTCTCCTTAATTCTAATGTCGTTAATCAAAATCGTGATCGAACTGCAAAGACCTGAAGTGCGTCCCGAAGTGGAACGGCTCGCGGACATCATGATGACGCTTCAGCGCTGCTTGATGCTCCGGCTGTCAGAGGAACTTTCCCGAGGGCAGGTCTCCTTTCCCCAGTTTTTCCTCCTCGGTCACATTGCCACTCACGATTTTCTGTCCATGAGCGAAATCGCGGAAAAGATGAACCACTCAACCGCTGCAGCGACGGGCTTGGTCGATCGTCTGGAGAATCTTGGCTACGTCCAGCGTTCACATGCTGCGAATGATCGCCGCAAAGTCCTGGTGAAAATCACCAAGAAAGGAAGTGCTCTCGTTGAGAAGATCCGACAGGACATCGTTACCAATCTCTCGCAAATCATGGACCTGCTGCCCCCCGATGAACAAAAAGCTTGGCTAAGCATCTACGAAAAGGTGCATTCCTACTGCCTAAGCAAACAAAACTCATGCTCCGAGTGAACATTCTTAAGGCCTGCCTGCCGGCTCTTTGTGCCGTAGCCGCCGTCCTTTCGACACTCGCGCAGAGTACTCAGCTTTCCGCTCCCGGCGCTCTCGAGCCCACCCCCACTCCGACACCGACGCCCACACCAATACCAGAGCCGACACCGATGGCGGTTCCTGAGCCGGTTGTGCCATCGCCGTCGCCTCTTTCTCCTCTCGCTCCGCTGGCGAGTCCATCCCCTCTTCCTGCTCTGCCGCCGCTACCGAGTCCGACGCCACTTCCTGACGGCACGATGCCACTCACACCGCCACCGATGCCTACACCCGCGCTTCCGGATGCCAGTACTCTCTCGGACCAGCTCAACCTACCTTTGCCGGCACCGGGCCAAGTCCGCGAGCCGCTTGCTCCTGGCGCGGAGACCGGCACTCTCAAGGACAGCGAGAGACTCGCCATGCAGCAGAAGATGATGATGGCGGATTTCGAGAAGTCACTTACCGGCCTGATCGCGAAGCAGCGCAACCCAAAAGTGCCAGACATGACGCTGAATGATGCGGTGCAGATCGCGCTCAAGCAAAATCCTGACATTCTCAACGCCATTCAACAGATCCGCATCACCCGCGGACAGCTCATCCAAGTAGCCTCACAGGCGGTCCCCAAGCTGGTAATCAACTCGCAATACCAGCAGCAGCAGGAAGCACTCGCGGCAGGCACACGAGTAAGCCAGGAACCGACCGTGATTGAGGTTCCAAATCCTAATGGCGGCAGGCCCACCATCATTACGCTTGGCGACGGTGGCCGCTCCATCCAAAACCAATCTTGGAACATACAGTTCCAAGCCACCCAGCTCGTCTTCGATGGCGGCGCGACTCTTTACGGAATCAAGGGCGGAAGCGCAGCCTACGATAGCGCATTTTTCAGCCTGCGCTCGACCGTTGACAACGTTGTCTCTCAGGTCATCAACCAGTTTTACCAAGTCGTTCTCAACCGGGCTCTCATCGTCGCCCAGGAACAGAACGTGGCGCTGTTGCAGCAGCAGGTCAAAGACCAGCAAAATCGCTATGACGCGGGCACCGTGCCACGCTTCAATGTCCTCCAAGCCGAAGTGCAGCTAGCCAACGCTCTGCCGCCGCTCATCCAGGCGCAGAACGCCTACCGGATTTCGACCTACCAGCTGGTTCGTCTTTTAGGAATGGACTATCCGAGAGGGCACCCGAGCGAGGTTCCATTTAACGTCGTCGGAACCCTCGGCTACTCGCCGCGCAGGATTGACACCGACGAGTCGATTCGTGTCGCGATTGCCCGTAATCCTTCGCTGAAAGCTCAACGGCAAGCGATCCTTTCGAATGCGGCCAACGTGAACGTCCAAATCGCCGGATGGTTTCCTACCATCAACGCCAACGCCGGGTATGAATTCGTCAACGACATCGCTTCACAGAACATCTCCAGCCATATCGGCGGATGGATCTTTGGAGCTACCGGCACATGGAATGTGTGGGACGGCGGCCTGACGTACGGAAACGAGATGCAGGCCAAGGCTCAACTCATGCAGGCCAAGAACAACTACGACAATGGAGT
>DATLIT010000050.1:0-2627 GCA_035539295.1 Terrimicrobiaceae bacterium
AACGTCACCTTGTTTGAGAGGCTTTTTGCGCGCAAACGCATTTCCGATTACTTCGTGCGTTTGGATGGAGAGACGCGCGTTGGAATCAAGATTACAGATCCGGTGCTCAAGGAGACGACAGATATCAATTTTCCAGGGGCAGAGCCACTTCCCAGTGATCTGACTTCTTTGCGGGCTACGATCGGGCAGATTGATGCGGAATGGTTCGTCATTGCCGGTAGTCTTCCTCCAGGTGTCGAAACAACGATCTACCGCGATCTCACCCAAGCAGTAAAGGCGCAAGGTCGCAAAGTGGCGTTGGATACCAGCGGAGAGACACTCAACCACGCGATCGAAGCACTACCGGCATTCATCAAGCCCAACATCCACGAGTTGGAGGGCTTGGTGGGTCGGCAGCTCTCCAGCCATGAGGAGGTTGCGGCTGCGGCACGCGAGCTGGTGGCGCGAGGAATTGATACAGTTGTCGTGTCGATGGGCGGAGAGGGAGCCTGTTTTGCTAGCGACGAAGGGGTTCTCTTCGCAACGCCGCCCTCAATCGAGGTCCGTAGCACTGTTGGCGCGGGCGATGCAATGGTGGCCGGAGTTCTCTCGGGGAAGCTCCGCAGGCTCTCTCTGGCGGAGACCGCCCGGTTATCAACGGCTTTTTCGGTTCGTGCTATCGGGAAGTTCGAGGGCGAAGTCTCCGTTGACGAAATTGCCCAGAAGGTCAGTGTTCGGAGCTAAGATAGCGACGATGCCATGCCCGCTGCGCGCCAGCAGGGCGGGCGGATCCTCATCGTCCCGTCCGCTGTTGGAATTTTGGCAAAAATCGACAGGCGTGCTCGCGGGACCAGAAACGATCGGGGCGCAGCGATTCGACTTGATCGACGCGCGCGTAAACTGGACCTTCCGCCGCGATGAATCGATGCATTGTTCCCGCGCTCGGAGTTCTGATTCTCGCAGGTTGCGCCACACACGAGCCAACGTCTCTCCCAGTGCGCAGGGCAGAACTTTGGCGCTCGCCAGTCGCGGACTCGCCACCAGGCGCAGGTCCGGTCTGGCCTTTGCAAGCGCCGGCCATCCACGCGCATGCGGCAATCATGATTGACGCTCGAACCGGGCTCACACTGTATCAGAAAAATGCCGATGCCCACATTCAGGTTGCCAGCACCCAAAAGCTGCTCACCGCATTAATCATCCTGAGCCGCGGGAACCTTGATGGGCAGCTTTTCATTGCTCCACCGGACACCTACGTGGAACCGTCGAAACTTGGCTTGCGTCCTGGTCAGTCCTATACGCGCCGGACCTTGCTGTCAGCGATGATGGTGAAGAGTGAAAATGATGCCGCGGCGGCTCTGGCTCGCGATCACTCCGGAAGCGTTTCCGCTTTCGCCGCCGCCATGAACAACGCCGCCTGGCAACTCGGAGCCCACAACTCCCATTTTGCGAATCCTCATGGCCTTCCAGCCTATCAACACTCGACGGCCCGCGACATGGCTCGCATCGCCTTCCGAGCCTATCGGGAGCCATTTCTGCGTCGATTAATGAACAGCCGATACTATACGTTCGTCTACTCGAATGGACGGAGAAAAACCCTGGAAAATACAAATAAGCTGTTGGCACGCTCCGCAATATTCAACGGAATGAAGACCGGCTATACATTTGCCGCCGGACGCTGCTTGATTTCGAGCGCCTCGGTGAGCGGGCGCGAGGTGATCCTGGCCCAGTTTGGCAGCAAGACCCGCTACGTTTTTGACGATGCAGAACGGATGATGCGCTGGGGATTGAGCCACGGCCGCTTTCTGAATCTGGGCTACTGATTGCCGCCCGCCGCTGCGAGAACCTGATCGAGGATGACGTCGGCAATCATTGGTTCAGTGCCAATCGCGCTGGCGTAAAAGAGCTTCTTACCATGCAGCCTGTAGGGGTTGCGTCGAAACACTCCGCCCTGGCTCGCTGTCGAGTCCGATTCTGTCCCAATTCCAATAAGAACAGGAATGTCCTGAAAACTGTGCAGACCATCCGCAATAAAAAATGGCACGATCACAACATTTGGTTGTTGGGAAATTTTGTGCCAATCTGAGATCAGAGGGGACTCCTCCATGTAAGAGGAGACTACTTGGGCGTAATCGCCGATGGCGCGAATGCGCGCCGCCTGTTCTTTCGCCGCTTTTGCCGAGTTGTCGTTGAGGTCAGTGCCATGTCCGACAATAAAAAGGCTCGTCAGTCCAGCGGGGACGTCGGGCGCTACCTGACGGGCGCGGTGGAGGAGCACTTCCGTCATTCGCGGATGGCTTCCCACGGGCTCGCAATAGTAGATTTCTTTTCCGTCGCGGATGGTCATGCGACCTTGCAGTTCCAACTCGCGCGGAATGACCGTCTGAGTGAAATATCCTTCGCTGATAAAGACGGGAACAACATAAATCTTGGCGCTTTCGACCATGCGCAACACCTCGCGCATAGACGGCTCTTCCTTCCAAAAGCAGCTGTGCACCTCGCGGAAGATACCACGCGTCCGGAGAGCGCGGGCATGAGCCTGCGTCGGTGCGCTGGAATCGGGATTCAGGGTCGAGCCGTGGCCGACCAAAACGAGTGCACGATCGGAAAGCGAGGTCATCACTCGAGAAGCTCTCGGCAAACCTTCGCCG
>DATLIT010000051.1:0-4529 GCA_035539295.1 Terrimicrobiaceae bacterium
GGGGGATTCAGGAAGCTTTTACCGAGATCGGTAATTTGGTCGTGAGCGACGTTGAGCTAATCCTGCGCGGCTTGCCGCCCATCAGCTGCAGGATCGCACAACCGGAGACCGTCAAACGCCTCAGAAGCAAGCCGGTAGCTGTGTCCTAGGAGTCGCGTAAAGCCGCTCCAACTGGACAGGATCGGCCAAGCGCCGTCCCGGCGCCATGCCGATAGTCCTTCGCTACCGACGGTTTCTTGTTGACGAAGTAACGCCGTCTTTGGCGTTCTGGATCCTGGCCGTGATTGGCAATATTATGAACCTCCAGAACGTGCCAGGATATCACCAAGAAGTTGTCAAAGGTGTCATCCCCCTTGTAGCCGTCCTGCTGCAGTCCGGAGTCTTCACGCGACGGCAGTCAGAGACGAGCATTCGAACGATGCAAACAGCCTACTTATGAGCGATTCTTCTGATTTTCGATTGGATGGACGGGTGGCCATCGTCACGGGCGGAGCCAGCGGTATTGGTTATGAAACTGTCAAGGCACTTCAAGACAGCGGGGCGCAAACCGCAATTGTCGATATCAACCCCGAGCGCGGACAAAAAGCTGCCAAGGAACTTGATACCGCCTTTTTCCAGGCGGACCTGACGAAATCCGAACAAGTCAAGAAGGTTGCTGATCAGGTTCAGGAAATCGCCTTCAACAATGCCGGGATCGCTTACAACGTGCCATCGGAAGACTGTTCGGATGAAGATTGGTTAAGAGTTATTAACATCAACCTGAACGCAGTTTTCTTTTTGTTGCCGCGAGTTCGGCAAGATCATGCTTCAGCAAGGGAAGGGCAGTATAATCAACACCGCTTCCATGTCCGGCATCGTTTCGAACACCCCACAACCGCAATCCGCTTATAACGCCTCGAAGGCCGGAGTGATCATGCTTACAAAATCATTGGCCGGCGAATGAGCGAAGCGGGGCGTGCGCGTCAATTCCATCTCCCCTGGGTACATCGGAACGGAGCTGACCAAAATGGGGATGGCGCGAACAGAATGGTATAATGATTGGCTCAAGTTCACGCCCATGGGGCGCGTAGGTGAGCCGCGCGAGGTTTCCGCCGCGGTCGTCTTTCTGGCCTCGGATGCGAGCAGCTTTTTTACCGGCAGCAACCTTGTCGTGGATGGTGGATACACCTGCTGGTGAGGCTTGTTCAGCCCGCCTCTACCGGCTTGCAAGAGCACGAAAATGTGACGAGGTCAATTGCGCGTGCCCGAAGCCGGGCATGATTGATATCCTATGAGCTCGCGCGATTTGTTTCTCGCCATTGATGTGGGGACCGGGAGCGTTCGTTCAGCCTTGGTCGACGCGCATGGCAAGATTCTGGCGTTTGAGGCTAAGGAACACGCCCAAATCGTACCGCGGCCCGGTTGGGCCGAGCAGCGGCCCAGCCAATGGTGGGAGGGAGCGGTCGAGACCACGCGCGCAGTCTTGAAATCACTCAGCGGGGCGGCCGACCGAATTGCGGCGGTGGCGGCTTGCGGACAGATGCATGCGACCGTCTTGATTGACTCGGAAGGCGAGCTCGTGCTGGACGCGGTTCCTCTGTGGAACGACAAGCGCACTCGTGAGCTCGTCGCGCGTTTCGAGCAAAGTCACCCGGTCGACGAGCTCTTGCCCATCACAGCAAACCCACCCGCATCTGCATGGCAAGCTTTCAAGTTGGTCTGGATCAGGGAGAATCATCCCGAGGCCTATCGGCGAGCGACGACATTGCTGATGCCGAAGGATTACATCAACTTCAAGCTGACCAATCAACGGGCAATCGATTACCCGGAGGCTTCCTGCAGCTTCCTCTTCAATTACCAGGAGAACGGCTGGAGCCGAAAGATCACAGAGCTCCTTGAGCTCAACCACGACCTCCTTCCGCCGCTAAAGCTTCCGGCCGAGCAGGTCGGCGAAGTCAGTCGAGAGGCAGCCGAGCAGACCGGGTTACCAGAGGGGATTCCGGTGATCACCGGGGTCGGGGATTTTCCGGCCAGCTTGCTTGGCTCCGGCGTTTTTCGTCCAGGCATCGGATCAGATTCTACCGGCACTTCGACACTGGTGACCCTCTGTACGCGTCATCCCACCTTGAATCCAACAATAACAAACGTGATGAGCGTCGACGGCCAAAACTGGAACGCTTTCACGATCCTGGACGCCGGGGGAGACGCGATGCGCTGGGCACGACGCGCCTTCCATCAAAACGAATATTCTTACCAACAGATCGTTGAACTCGCCCAGTCGGCTCCCGCCGGTTCGGACCACTTGCTTTTCGTGCCATATCTGAACGGCGAGCGGCTTGGCCCTCACCAGAACGCCCGGGCGCAATTCTTCGGTTTGACGAGCGGTCACGGCATCGCCCATCTGCATCGCGCTGTGATGGAAGGGGTCGCTTTCGCCGCGCGACGCAACCTTCGCCTCATGAAAACAGCCGGACATACCATGGAGCGTTTAGTGGCGAGCGGCGGGGGCGCGAAAACTCATCTTTGGCTGGAAATAAAAGCGAGCATCTACGGCTGCCCCATTGTGGTGGTCAACAATACTGAATGCGGTGTGGTCGGATCCGCGATCCTCGCCGGAATTGCCACCGGCACGTTCGCTCATTTGGAGGACGCAGTTGCACGTTGTGTTGACGTTGGACCGGAGATAAGCCCCAATCCTGAGTGGACGGAGATCTACGAGAAAATGGGCGAACTCTTCGATGACCTTCACGAGACGAGCCAACGATTCTACGATCGCCTCGATAAACTGCCGCTCGCCCTTACCTAGCTGCTCAGACGCTCCACCTTGCCCTTCTGATGGTAGGACGGTGAGCTTAGCGATCCGAAACTAACGGTGCGATGGCAAAAAATGATCATCGCTCGTCAGTCGACCTAAGCTACTTCTCCTGTCGCGGTTCATGCGACGAAACTTGGTCGGGGTCAGCCCAGTTCGTTGTTTAAAGAAGCGAGCAAAATATTCCTGGTAGCGAAAACCAGTTTGCCGCGCCAGCTCGGCGATTGACATGTCGGTCTCGACCAGGAGCTGCTTTATCCGATCGTGCATTCGATGGATCTCTTCAAGTGGTGTTGCCCCGACGTGCTCAATAAACTTCAGCTCTAAGGAGCGCCTCGAGATCCCAGAGGCGCTCAGCACATCATTCACCTTGATGGATTTGTCGGAGTCTTCTCGGATGTATCGGACTGCCTTGGCAATCGCCTCATCGTGAATCGCGAGGACATCGGAAGATTGGCGCGTCACCACGTGACCAGGCTCCAAAAAAGTAATTTCGGGTTTCAACTTTCGTGCCCGGCATCATTTTATCGAACTCTTAGATAGATCCCGAGAAGTCGAAATGACTTGGGTTTGAATGGGCCGCGAGAGACGAACTGCTACCGAATCAGCCACAATCGAGGAGGATGTGGAGATTCTCGTAACGAAGGGCAAACCCTGCCTGGCCAAGCCACGCTAAGCCAATCCCGTTAAGATGAGGGGACGTTCAAAAGAGCGCGAGCGCCCCCGGCTGAGAGGTGATCGAAAGCGAGCGCACCCTACACAATGGTCAAGACGCACTCCGAACCGATTTGATCGTCGCCGTGGCCGACTGAGCCAACTCGGTAATTTCCTTCCATGAACCGGCATTGATCAAGTCTCGCGGAGCCAACCATGAACCACCGAGGGCAGCAATTTTTGAATCCTGAAGATAGGAGGCCATATTGGCCGGGCTAAGGCCACCTAGAGGAAAAAACTTGATTCCGAAGTGAAGGTAAGGCGCCGCGATTGAGTTGAGGTACGGAAGTCCGCCAGAGGGCTCAGCAGGGAAAAACTTGAGCAACCGACAGTCGAACTCGAGGGCGGCTTCGATATCGCTGGGCGTGGCGATGCCGGGTGCAAAAGAGAGGCTCGCTTCCCGCGCAGCCGCAAGTACCCGCGGGTTCATCCCGGGCGCCACTCCGAAGTGGGCGCCCGCTTCCTTGGCCAGGTGCACTTGATCTGCGGTGAGGATCGTTCCCGCACCCGCAATCATCTCGGGAACCTCGGCCCGAATTTCTTTTAACGCTCCCAGAGCCGCTGGAGTTCTGAAAGTAAGCTCGATGGCGGTGACGCCACCGGCCAGCAGCGAACGGGCAACCTGCACCGCGTCTTCGACGCGGTCGAGGATCAGAACAGCAACGATGCCACAGTCGGAAATTCGACGGCCGAGTTCAGGATCAAAGAGAGGCGACATATTGGAGAAAGGTCTATTGAACTGCCAAATTGCACCAACTTGCAAAATCTTCAGCTAGTGATCGGGTATTGATTGCGAACTTTTGGCCGTGCGCATCTCCGCTTCCCAGGTTATGGGCCATCTTCGTTCGACCTTCTTTTGCTATGTCCAACACCACTGTCGCGTAGAGTCCATCGATGAACAACTACACAGCTGCCACTAAGCCTACCTTCTATTTTATCGGGGTAACGACGGCAAAGTCTTCAATCATGCGCGTGTTTCCCGCTTGGGCAAAACACCTTGGCTTGCGCGATGTCCTGCTTAAAG
>DATLIT010000052.1:0-5192 GCA_035539295.1 Terrimicrobiaceae bacterium
CAACACGAACTGTCTTATCGCCATGAACAACGCCAAGCAGGTTCCTTCCGATAGATGGTTCGCGATGACCCGTCTGGATGAGAATCGTGCCAAAACTCAGCTGGCGCTCAAGAGCAACTCACACTGGCGACACGTCAGCAATATGGCCATCTGGGGCAATCATTCGAGTACACTCTATCCCGATTTTTTCAATGCCCGCATCGACGGGAAGCCGGCTCCGGAGATGATATCGGACTCGCAGTGGCTGGAAAGTGATTTTATTAAGGCTGTGCAGCAGCGTGGCGCTGCCGTGATTCAGGCGCGGGGCGTTTCTTCGGCGAAATCGGCGGCGCACGCTGCAATAGAAACGGTGGGATCGATCATCAATACGACTCCCGAAGACGATTGGCATAGCATTGCGCTCTGTTCGGACGGAAGCTACGGAATCGAGAAGGGTCTGATGTGTTCGTTTCCGACACGATCGGATGGCAAGAAAATCGAGATCGTCCAAGGGGTTTCCCTCAACGATTTCGCCAAGTCTAAGATCGAGGCGAGCGTCAACGAACTGAAAGAAGAGCGGGCAATGGTCGAGGAGTTGCTCGGATAAGAGCCGAAAGAGGATCTTGGCGGCTCCTCAGAAAACGAGTCCGCCGCAGGCACCAACTATCGCGCGGATCGTTGCTCGGCGACGAACGCCCTGACGAAATCGGCAATCTCAACGATGTCGTCGCCATGCAGCAGTCGTGCGGGAGGCAATGATTGCGCCCCAATTTGCTGGCGACGAATTTCTCCGCCTTGCCAAATCCAGGCCTCTTCGCTAAACGGACCCACCAGCCGCGGGTCGCTCCATGTGTGGATCGACAACATTTTCGCACCGACGGCTGCGGCGATGTGCATCGGACCGCTATCTACGCTGGCGACGAAGTCGGCCGCGCCGAGAAGCCAAATCATCTCTCTAATAGTCGTCTGATTCAGGAGATTTATGGTATTGCCGGGGACTTCCCGCTGTAGCTTTCCGATGCCTGCCAGCACCGTTGTGAGCGGCCGCACGCGCTCGCAAAACTGGACGACATGGTCCGGCTCGAGGGACTTTCCTTCGCCTCTCGCAAACGGATGCAGAACAACAAACGGCTGGTTGCGAAAGGGTCCGTTCAAAGGCACGCCAGGCGGAAGTGGAAAGACCGGCCGTTCGATCTTCGGTAGCCCGAGACCTCCAAGGACTCTCAGATACCGTAGAACCGCATGCTCACCGCGGATCACCGGGATCACCTCGTGATAGAGCCGTGTTGCGCCCTCTCGCGCATCACTAATTCCAATCGCACGCCCGGCGCGACTTAGCCTCGCCATGAGCGCACTGCGGAGCAGTCCCTGTAGATCCAAGGCGATATCGGGGCGAATCTTACGGAGATGAAGCGACCACGGAATCGACATCAGCATTCCGCCGACCCCTCGAAATCTTTCGCGTGGAAAGAGGACTATTTCGTCGATGACCGGATTGTCCCTGAGCACAGCTTCCCAGCGTTCGTCGACTAGCCAGACGATTTTGGTTTTCGGATGAAAGTCCTTGAGCGCTGCTGCGCACGGGAGAGCATGAATGATGTCGCCTAACGAACCCGGTTTTATGAGAAGCAGCGTCTTCAGCTCGCAACAATACGTGAACTGGCGTTAACGGCCGATGGCCAGACGTTCAGCCAGCCGTCGCGGCAGACCCGCCTGCAGAATGGCTTTCTGTGCGCCGGCGAGATCGTATTCAAGACGCCGCAACTGAACTTCGTTGCTGCTTGTATCGTAAATGCAATAAGCGGCCCGCCAGTCTCCGTCACGGGGTTGGCCGACACTGCCAACGTTGATCAGGTATTTCTTCCCGCGCTGAAGTGCCAGGACATCCAGCGGAATAATTCTCACGCTGCCGTCGCGCACGTATGCCTTGGGCGAGTGGGTGTGTCCAATGAAGCAAACCGCGGTGTGTTGATAATTGAAGCTGGCGGCAGCGTCGAGCTGATTAAAGACATACCCCCATTTGTGTGGCGTATCGAGAGTGGCATGGACAATGGTGAAATCGCGAACTTGACGCTGAAAACGCAGCAAACGAAGCCATTCTTTTTCCTCAGCGGAAAGTTGCTCGCGCGTCCAATTGATGGCTTCTTCCGCGAGCGGATTAAAGCCCTCCTGATCACCCAGCATCGATGCTTGCTCGTCGTGGTTGCCCTTGACGACTGGACAGTCCAGTTGGCGAACGGCTTGAATGCATTGTTTCGGGTAGGCGTTGTAACCGACCACATCGCCCATGCAAACGAAGTGGGAGCACATATGGGTCTCAGCGTCCGCCAGGACAACCTTCAGGGCGTGAAGGTTGGCATGGATATCGCCAAAAATTGCGAAGCGCATCGGAGAGAGTAAGAGCTATTCCACTTCTGAATTTATGCGCTGCCAGCTGGGGACATCCAGTCTCTTTTCGAGTTCCTTGAGGGTTGTGACCAGCGTTGGTTTACGTTCGCCAGGTTCCGCGTCGTAGAGTGCTTTGAGCAGCTCGTAGGCCGCTCGCTCACGACCCGGGCACTTCGCCAATTCATAACCAGCAAAGCGCCCCAGATAGGCTGGAGCCGCAGGAAGCTGAGACGCCGTGAGGAAAGCTTCGCCGGCGCCGCAATGATCCCCGAATTTGTCGCGCAGGAGGACTGCAAGGCTCTGGTAGAGAAAGAAGCTCTCGGGATTGTTCTCGATTCCCCGCTCGAGGTAATCGCGTCCGAGGCGAAAATATTGACGTTGATTGCGAATGCGTAAGGCCTCGCTGGGCTGTGAGGTGTTCTGCAGGGCGGCCGTGCCCGCATTCCAAGCCATGTGCCATGCGGCCATATCCCAATAGAGCGGGGACCGCGGCTGAAGAGTGGTTACGGCATCGAAAAGCGCAGCCATCCGGCCCCACTCGGTTTGTTCCCACGCATTGTGGGCTTCGATCCAGAGAAAGGCAGCCAGGGGCGAGCGAAAACCGCTTAAAGCAGCCAGGAAGCCTAGCTGACCAACTTTTTCGCGCAGATCGAGGTTAAGAGCGGTCCCCCGCAGTCCACTTTGCCGCTGCGCCGCGTCGAGGGATCTCTCTGCAGGCATCTTGAGAAAGCCAAAGACCGCGAGCAAAGCGATGGCAATCACCTGTCGAATCATAGTTCTCGTCCTGCGAAGACGAGGGCGGAGAGAGCAAAATAGACGGCGGTGTATACCCAGCCGAGGGCAAATGTCTCAAGAAACGTGTTGAGCGGTATGGGTGCTCCGGCGATGACGTCGTCTGTGAGGTTGAAGGATTGAAGATCGGGAAAGAGCAGCGCCACGAAGGCAATGATGAGGCGTGTCCACCACTTGATATCGGCGCCCTGCAACCAGTATTCGCGCGCCGTCGTTTGCAGATGACCAATGAAGTAGACTGCCGCGGCGACCATCACGGTGAAAAGCGACGAGGTGGCGAAGGTGGAGATGAAAAGGGTTAGTGCCGCTAGCAGGACAGATTTTACGTAAATAATGAGGATGCCCGGAAGGAGGTTCGCATTAAAAGTCGCGGCTTTGACGGCCGCGAGCGCGGGCGCCAATTCCTCCGGCGCATCGTGAAATTCCGCGCGCGTCTGCGCGATCACGCTCTGTTCGCGCAGCCCAAGCACAAGACCGAAGACTGCACTCATCAGAAGGGTGAAGAGCGCGAGCAGCAAGATGATCCCGAGAAGCTTGCCAAGGAGATAAACGAAGCGGGGAACCGGTTTTGACAGAAGATTGTAGAGCGTGCGCTCTTCGAGATCCTTGGGGAGGAAGTTCGCGGTGGCGAGAATGGCCAGCAGCGAGGTGAAGACCGACATCGCTCCCAGGCAGACATCCTTGAGCATCTGAAACTCCTCCTGAAAGGTAAGACGTGCCATGAACACCGAGCTGACGATGGCACCAAGAGCGAACAAGAGGATGATGTAAAAGATCTTCTGACGGACGAGTTCGGTGAAAGTATTCCTGGCGATGGCCGCCACCTGGACGCTCATCATAGGCCCTACGTCCGCACCTGCTCCTTATCGCGCCGGGATGCCGGGAGGAACTCGGTGCCAACATCTTCTCCGTTGAACGCCGCGGGAATCTGGCCGGCTTTGCGACCGTCGACGATGAAGGTGGTGATTCCATGCGATAACGCAAAATCCACGGCTTGAAGCTTCGTTCGCATTCCGCCGACCGACATTTCCCCCTTGTCGGGACGGACATACTGCCAAACTTCCGAGACAGCCCGAGCTTTCGTGATACGTTGCCCTTGCGAGTCCATCAGTCCATCGGAGGAGGTTACTAGAAGCAAGAGGTTGGCATTTACCAGCTGGGCAACTTCTGCTGAAAGGCGATCATTGTCACCGAAGCGAAGCTCCTCCACTGCCACAGTATCATTCTCGTTTATGACGGGGACGATATTTCGGGTCTGAAAGATGCGTTCAATCGTGTTGGAAGCATTCTGCCGCCGCATGCGGCTGTCGATATCATCGTGGGTCAGCAGCAGCTGCGCGACTTTGACGTTGTGCCGTTTGAAGGCCGTAGCATACATGCGCATGAGTTCCGGCTGGCCCGCCGCGGCACAGGCCTGTTTTCCAGGAAGGTCTTCAGGTCGCTGCTCAAGACCTAGCATATCGACGCCCGCCGCAATCGCAGCACTGCTAACGATGACGCAAGAATTCCCGTCCTTGACAAGGGAAGCGATCTCGGACGCGAACCGACGAAATTGCTTTTCATCAAGCGCACGCCCACCGGAGCGCGAGAGAACCCCCGTCCCAAACTTGATCACAATTCGAGCCATAAAGCAGTTGGTCCCTCGCTGCGGTCTTCGGTACAGTTCACTCCAAAGAAATCTCAGCGCTTGAGGATCGAGGAATGAAAACTTTCATGGACAGTGATCATTTCGAGGAATCCGCTTTCAAACGCAAGGGATTCCTGAACACCCAGCGCGAGCCGCCGGCGCAGCAGTTCCAGAGTGTCAAGGCACCGGAGGAGCTCTTTTGCCGAGAACCTTTGCGATAGGGCAGCGATAACCGGATTTTGGACGGGAAGTCCATGTTGCGCTCGCAAGGCACCACCGATTGCGTCGAAGATCGCTTGGAGCACGCGTTCGCGTTCGCGCAGAGCTCCAGCTTCGACCAGCGCCTTGACTTGACCCGCGCGTTCTTCGAACCATGAAGAGCTATCGGACGCCTGCTTGTAGCGAG
>DATLIT010000053.1:0-4678 GCA_035539295.1 Terrimicrobiaceae bacterium
CCAAGGAGACGATCATCGTCGAACCAACGAGCGGTAACACAGGAATCGCACTTGCCTTTGTCGCCGCCGCTAAAGGCTACAAGCTCATCCTCACCATGCCAGAGACGATGAGCGTTGAACGTCGAACATTACTCGCCATGCTCGGCGCCAAGCTCGTCCTCACGCCGGGCGCGGAAGGGATGCGCGGAGCGATCGCCCGGGCGGAGCAGATTGTCAAAGAGACGCCGAATTGCTGGATTCCGCAGCAGTTCAACAATCCCGCAAATCCCGAGATTCACCGCAAGACCACGGCCGAGGAAATCTGGGAGGATACGGAAGGCAGGGTCGATATTCTGGTGGCGGCGGTTGGCACGGGCGGCACGATAAGTGGTTGCGTTGAGGTCATTCGCCCGCGTAAGCCTTCTTTCCAGGCAATCGCGGTAGAACCTAAGGATTCCCCGGTGATTTCACAGACACTCGCATGTCAACCGCTCAAACCCGGCCCCCACAAGATCCAAGGCACAGGCGCGGGTTTTGTTCCTAACAATCTCCATCTCAAGAGCGAGAATGGTGATCCGCAAATTACGGAATGCATTCAAGTGAGCAATGAAGATGCCTTTGTCATGGCTCGGCGTCTCGCCAAGGAAGAAGGTATTCTCGCGGGCATCAGTTCGGGGGCCAATGTCTGGGCCGCCATCCAGGTGGCCAAACGTCCGGAAAACGCGGGGAAATTGATCGTGACGGTTGCCTGCTCGACCGGTGAGCGCTACCTCAGCACCCCCTTGGCTGAAGCTGCTCGCGCAGAGGTGGGGGGCTAGCGGTATGGCGAAAAGCGACCAGCCTCCCGCCGATGATCGCGTCTACGATATCGGAGGCTTCGAAGCTGAGCTTTTCTGGGAGAAGAATCGCTCGATCATTCTGGTTTGCTTGGGCATTGCGCTTGTGCTGGCGGCCGCGATCGCTGTGTGGTTTATCAGAGCTCACAGCCAACGCCAGGCTGCGGCTGCATTGTTCGCCGAAGCCAAGGATCCTGCCGCCTGGCGCGCGGTGATTGAAAAGTATCCGGGTTCGGCACCGACCGCCAATGCCTACTTGCTTTTGGCCGATTCGTTGCGACGAGAGGGCAAGCTGGAGGAATCGTCCGAGCAGTATGAGAAGTTTCTAGCTGCGTTTCCGAAGAGTTCGTTGCTGGGTGGCGCCCGTCTTGGTCTGGCAGAAAACATGGCGGTGGCGGGAAAAACCGACGAGGCCTTGGCTGCGTTGCAGTCGTTAAGAGAAAAGGACGGCGGCAGCTATGCCGCACCTTTCGCCGCCCTTCTGGAAGGTCGCATCCTTATGCGGAGTGGAAAGTTTGATGAAGCGCGTAAGGTTTTCACCAATCTTGTTTCCAGCTATCCTCGCTCGCCGGCTGCGCGCACCGCCGGTGCTCAGCTCGATGCCATCGTCCCGTTCTTACCCCCGGAACCGGAAAAGACTAAGGACTAGGCATGCAGGATATTCACCATCGACGAGGGTGTCGAAGGTTTCCTCGGTTTTGACAGAATCTTCCTTAAGCATCGGTCGGACCGAGCTCTCCGCGATGAGAACTCCTCCGCGTTCGACGTCGACGGAATGCGCGGCAATTCGGCCTTCGATGAGCCCTCCCTTGTCAATCCAGATGCGTCCGGCGCATTCGAAATTTCCTACTGCCTGGCCGTACACGATTAGTTCATTTGTCTCGATCGGGTAGGAGAGCTCCACACGGCTTTCCTTTTCGATGACCATTGACTTTGTCTTTATCTGGCAGCTGAGTCGCCCGGAATAAACGAGGCGCGCCAAAGTCTCGCAGACCAACATTCCGCTCACCTTGCCGGCGATTACAGCGTCGCCGCACACGGTAAGAGCACTGCTGATGTATCCAGACGGGGTAATCGTCAAACTGCCTCTCGTATCTATCGGTCTCGTGGTACTCGAGGAGACGGTCACGTCCGAGAGCTCGATGGCTGCGTTACATTCGGGACAAAGGGTCGTTTGCGCGCGCCCTGAGACTTCGTGAGTCTGCCCACAATGGTAGCAACGAACCTGACGTGGGGGGATCTTCGGAAGCCTGCGCCTGATCCGCGTGCGGACCTCGCTCGAGTATCTTGCTAAGGCCGCGGTCGGCGGCACGACCTTATAATAGCTGCCACATCCCCGGCAGTAAGTGGAAATAAGGTGCTCCGGCTCGTCCTGAACAAACCCGCAGTGCGGACAGCGGGACGGCGCCTTGCGCGGGAGCTGGGGCATCAGGAGCTATGCAGTAACAGAAGCGGGCTGAATCTTGCGAGTTTGGTCGTGGTCCGCGGAGATTCCGGAACGTTCCGCACTTGACTTCGGAGTGACCTCCGATTTTCCAACGAAAATTGCACCTTCCTCGATGACAATACGCATCGCTTTGAGATTTCCGGTAAGCTGCGAGGTTGATTTGAGCTCTGCGCGCTCAAGGACGGAGATGTTTCCATTGACGCTGCCATAGACGACGATCGACTTCGTCTTGAGTTCCCCGTGAACGTCGGCGTTCTTGCCCAAGGTGAGATTTCCGTCTTCGGAGAAGATCTCACCTTCCAGCTTGCCGTCGAAGATCAACTCTGTGTCGAATTTGATCGTTCCCCTGATGTCTACGTCGCTGGCGAGAACGTTCTTCGAGGACCCAGAGGTGGTGTCAGGCGCAAAGCCGCTGGTCAGGTTGTTTAGATTCATAGGGAAGATCTGGTCCGAGTCTAGCCCCGGTTTCGAGCAAGGTCAATCCTTCAGGCTTGGGAGTGAGCGGCCTTGTGTGTCCCGGGGAGGATAATGGCGGACTCAGGTGATATTCCGGCCAGCTCTTCAGCCGGGTAGAGCCAGATCTCACTGAGGGTGGGATGGTAGTGCGGAGTCGTGGCGAGTTGTCCCGCGCTGGCATGAAAACGCATGGCAACGACGACTTCGTGAATCAACTCGGATGCGTGCGGTCCCACAACGGTAGCCCCTAGGATCTCGCCGGTAGACTTGTCGGCGAGGAGTTTCACGAAACCGTACATTTCGTTCATAATGAGGGATTTGCCGTGATCGCAAAATGGGTAGCTGGCCGCTAGGTAGTCGATGTTCTTTGCTTTAGCTTCGAACTCGGAAAGGCCGACAACCGCCACTTGCGGCTCGGTGAAGACGACATAAAGCTTCAGCCGATAGTCCATGCTCTCCAGGCTCGAATCGTTCTGCAACAATCGAACGGCATTTCGGGCGGCTCGCTCACCCTGCTCAATGGCCACATGGACGATTTCAAAAGGACCGCAGCAATCTCCCGCCGCGAAGATGGTCGGTGCAGAGGTTTGCTGATGAGGATTCACTGCAATGGCCTCATCGGCAAGCTCGACACCAACGTTTTCCAACCCCAGCCCAGCGACCTTGGGTTTCCGCCCAAGCGCATTAAGGATCGCCGCGGCCTCGACTGTTTGGCGGGTCCCCTCATGCTCAAAGATGACGCGGCTGGTGGTTCCGTTGCCCTTAACTTGCAGGAGTTTCGTCTTCAAAAGGATGTTCATGCCGCGTTTGCGGAAACTCTGCTCCACGACTTTGGCTGCATCTTCGTCAAATCCTCTCGCAACTTGAGGTCCGCGCTGCACGATCGTAATCCGACACCCAAAGACGTGCAGGTAGTGAGCGAGTTCAAGAGCCACGGGTCCTGCACCGAGAACGATGAGCGACTCTGGAATTCTTTCGAGGTCTAGGACGTCGTCGCTGTTGAGGCATCCTGCGGTAGACAGACCGGGAATATCCGGAAAGCTGATCTCGGATCCGGTAGAGATCAGAAACGCTTTTGCGGTGACGGTGTGCTCACCTCCTTCGAGATCGCGTACGCGGACAGTCGCCTTGTCGATGAACGACCCTGTCCCCCGGATGAAATCGAACTCTCCTTCTTTCAGTTGCTGGCGGCGGTATTCTGCGAATTCATCGATCAACCTCCGTTTCCGCGCGAGGATCTCGGCGGTGTCGAACTTGGCATTTTCAACGTGAAGCCCGAATTCGGACGCATGACCAATTGCGCGAAACCGGTTTGCAGATTCAATCAGGCTCTTGCTCGGCATGCATCCGCGAAGAATGCAAAGTCCCCCAACGTCACGGGCTCCCTCGATGACAGCAGTCTTCAGGCCGGCGCCGGCCGCCGTGCGCGCCGCAGCGTATCCAGCGCTGCCTCCCCCAACAATGACGAAATCGTAGTTCACGCCACGCGCTCAGGAGCCATGGAACGCCGGGGCATCTTCAGCCTAGGGCCTGATTTACCGCCCATTCCGAAGCGAGCAGGGGTGGCTGCCCCTCCAGGGCGGGAAGGCAGAAGAATGCGTATGCCTTCCGTGCAGGCATCCAACCGACAATCTCGCAAACAACCTTCTCCTGTATGTTTGGATCACGTTTGACGTAGCGCAGGTATGTTGTCCTCAGCGATTGGGTTGCTTTGGTCGATCTGCCTTTCGGCGCGGTCTTCACCCGCGCTCCGGAAAGTTCCACGCTCCAGAGCGCGGCGGGAGCGTTCAGCGAGAGCACCATGGAAAGCTCAGGCGGCGAGAGTTCTTTCAAGGGTCCGCTCCTGCGAACGGAGGCGCAATATCGCGCCCGATCATTGAGAAAGCCGACAACCACATCGAAGTCGCCCTGGCGATACTTATAAGCTCTTTCCTCGGTCAGTCCGAAAATATTTCTGGCC
>DATLIT010000054.1:0-4431 GCA_035539295.1 Terrimicrobiaceae bacterium
AGTGTCTCAGCGGGTGGAAAGGTTCGGGCCAACTTTTCGAGAGCCGAGCGCACTTTTTCGCGAATCACCTCGGGTGTCGATCGCTGCACCGACAAATAGCGAAAAGCGGGTTCGCAAAAGAAATGTACCGGCGTCCCAGGCAGGCTTCGCGTCAGAATTTCGCGCCAATTGGGTTCTGGCTTCTCGCCCGTGGCCAGAACAATCGCGGCGAAGGAATTGGGAGCGGCCAGCGCGATGTGCCGCAGAGCGAGTTCGATGATTCGCCGGACGCCACCGGGGCGCAGATGATAGTGGACCACGACAAGGTTGCGATAAATCGGAGCGGGCGTCGGCAAGCCCAGGAGACTAGCAGATTTCTTGGGTTGCTCAATTGGATCGGTCAACGGATTATTGGCCTTCATGGCGGATTTCTATCAGGACGGATCGATGGCCACCTTGCATCGGCTGGGCAAACCCAACCTGGAACATCTCGAACAGGAGCTACTTGAATTTTCAGCGCAAGCTCCCATCGCCCTGACGCTTCCCTGTCACGTGAAAGAGTTGGGCACTTCAGCGCTGCGCGGAATCATAAAGGAATTGAAGTCGATCCAATACATCAAACAGATCGTCGTCGGCATCGATGGGGCCAACGCCGCCAATTGGCAGCGCGCGCGGAAAATGTTCGGCCAACTTCCTCAAAAACCTGTCCTGATTTGGAATGATGGCCCGCGTGTGCGTCGTCTGATGGAGCAATTGATCGAGTCCGATCTCGATCCCGGTCCCACGGGCAAGGGCCGCAATCTTTGGTTATGCTTTGGTTACGTGCTGGCGAGCGGCAAGTCGCACATGGTGGCTGTGCACGACTGTGACATTCTTACTTACAACCGCGACCTGCTCGCCAGGCTTTGCTATCCGGTGGCGCATCCCAACCTTGGCTTCGATTTCTGCAAAGGTTACAGCGCGCGCTTTACTGACAAACTGAACGGTCGTGTCATGCGCCTCCTGGTGACCCCGCTGATTCGCTCCTTGCAAAGCATCATCGGCGTGAACGACTTCCTCGTCTATTTAGACACCTTCCGGTATCCGCTGAGTGGCGAAATGAGCCTCGATCACGATATTATTCGACGAGCACGGATTCCTGCCGACTGGGGTATCGAAGTCGGAATTCTGGCAGAGGTTTTCCGCGTTTCTTCCCCGAAAAGCATTTGCCAGGTGGATATCTCCGAGCGCTATGATCACAAGCATCAGGAGCTCTCCTCCCGTGACGTCAGCAAAGGCCTCAATAAGATGGCGGTGGATATCGTGAAAAGTCTCTTCCTGACCTTGGCCGGAATTGGCGTCAAGCTAGATCGGGGAATCTTCGACACCCTCCTGAGCGCCTATGTGCGGAAAGCAGAAGATACCATGCGTTTCTACGCGGCCGACGCTGAGATTAACGGACTAAAGTATGACCGGCATGAGGAGGAGTTGGCCGTCGCGACATTTGTTCGCAGCATCCGCACCGCGGCGCGTGATTATCTTAGCGATCCTTTGGGAAATCCGATGATTCCAAATTGGAACCGCGTCGATTCAGCTCTCCCCGATTTCCTCCAGGCGTTCAACCACGCCGTCCAACTGGATAACAGATAACCTTAAAGGGAGTAGGTCAGAAAACACTCGTCGCCCTGCACGCACATCTCTCTGAGACGGCACCCGATCGTTGCAGGCAGGAATTTGTCGGGAACTCCGATAAGCGTGGGCGCTTTTACCCCGCCAAAGATCAAGGGCGTCCAGGTGAGATGCAATTCATCGACTGCACCGATTTCGAGGAGTTTTCGAAATAATCTCGGTCCACCTTCGCAAACGACGGTGCGGACTTGGTAGTCGCTGCGCAGGATCTGCAGCATTGCCGCGAGATCGACTTCGGGAGTATCGAAGATCCAGAGATCGGCATGCTGGGCGACCGACGCGCGTGCACCTAGAGACATGCCCGCACCGGAGAAAACCAGAATCGGGGCTCCAGGCGTCTGGAAGACCTTCCAAGAGAGGTCGACTGCGCCGCTATTGCTTACGATCACCCGCAGAGGTTCAGGCGACTTGCCAGTCGCGGAGCGCTGCCTTCGCAGATCCTCGGCTGTGATTCGCATGCTCATTCGGTCGGTTTTCACCGTCCTGGCGCCTGCAAGGACCGCATCGCCCAGAGACCGAATTTCCAGAAGTCGTCTCTTGTCTGTCTTGCTGGTAAAACCCGTCGGGGTGAGATTGCTAGTCGAGACCTTTCCATCCGCCGTGAGAGCGAAGTTCGCGATGACACGCGGCCGCTTCGTTGATTTGATCACGCTTTGTCTTCGATGGATCCCTCGATGGCCTGAACTTCGTCCTGCACCTCGTCAAGACGCAGCCCGCCTGTGGGACGGTAAACCAGGTACACGCAACCGCCGATAAGACCCCAGAAAACAACCATGAGAAAGCCGGTGATCGAAATCATTACCGCGACGCTTTCGGCGGTCCCGTAAAGGATAGAGAGCACTTTCTGGAACAATCCCTCGCGAACTCCGACTCCTGAGAGGCTGATCGGAAGCGACGCGATGGTCAGGATCACCGGCAGGACGGCAAGAATCTCGATCATGCCACCCAAACCCGCGTATTGGCCAAATGCGCGGGCGCTGAAGTAAAAGGAGAGGAAGATGCAAAAATGGGCCACGATGGAGAGACCGAAGGTGATCGCGAGCGTCCGCGGATCGCGCGCATAGGTGGAGAAGGCGGCGGACAGTTCGAGGATCGTCACCCGCATCGGCATCCAATCCGGCAGTTTGTGGGCCAGATGAAAATGCTCAATGAAAATGGCCAAGGCGATCAGCGCCAGGGAGGCGAGCATGATGAACACGAGACCTGTCAAAAGGGCGCGAGTTAGCGGATGAGACAGGAGCACGTCAAGCCGAAGAGAACAAAGGACTACTGTGATTGCTACCAGACCGATCATGCCGACCATGCGATCGACGACCACACTGAGTAGCGCGGCACTCTTCTTGGAAGAGGTCTCCCGCATCGCATAGTAGATCTTTACGATATCCCCCCCCGTGGCGCCGAGCAGGAAAAGATTGAAGAAGGCACCAATCAAATAAACGCGCAAGGTTCTCCACCAACCCAAGTTAATCTCCTGCACACGGAGCAAGCGGCGCCAGCGCTCTGTCTGTAGCAGGAAAGCACAGCCGAGACTCGCCACACCGGGAATCAGCCAAAGGTAGTCGGCTGTTCTAAGCGCTTCGACCATCTGCGTCCGCTTGGCGGGATCGCGAAAGATCCACCAGAGCAGGAAGGCAGTGATCGCGATTTGTAGGGAAGTGAAGAAGATGCGCTTCATGTTCCGAGGAGCTTTTTCCAACGTTCGGCAGCGACGAGAATTTGCTCGCGCGGGGTCCGCGGACGAAGCTCAAAAACGAACAAACAATCTTTGGGAAGTTTGGGCACGAGCTGGGCGTAGTTGATCTCACCGGTGAAAGGCGGGCAATGATCTTTAAAGGGCCATCTGACGTCGTGCACGTGGCAGCCAAGGGCTCGCTGTCCGATGTGATCAAGCCAATCAGCGTGATCGAGTAATGCCATGTTTTGCTTGATCTGCGCGTGTCCAAAATCATGCCAGTAACCGATGCTGGGGGAGTCGAGGGCCTGCAAAAAATTCTCAAACTCCCGCTCGGACGGAACCGCTTCGTAATGTTCCCTGTTTTCGATCCCTAGGCGGACACCCTTTTTTGAGGCGTACTCGGCAATGTCGCCGAGCGATTGCAGCGCGCGATGCACATAGACCGCCCCGACACTCTCACGGCTTTTGACGGCATCGAGTTTTTGACGTGCAAATTTCTTGCTCAGAAAGTCGCCACTTTCGATCAGGCGACGAAGTCGCCGGGTTAGATTGATCGCACGGATTCGGCCGGTGTGGACAACGACGAATGGGGCTTCCAGACGTTCTGCCATGTCGATAGTTTGCAGAGTCAGGCGGACGGCTCTTTCTCGATCGCTGTCCCTCGGGGAAGTGAGCTCGTAGCAATCGGGTTGATCGACCAACACTTCCAGCGGGTGGGGACAGAAGTTATGCAAACTGGAAACGACAAAGGGCATCTTCTTGCGCAGTTCGAGGATCTCATGCACGACGGTGGCGCTCAGCCCGTGCCCCAATTCGACGGCATCGAAACCGAGCTCTAAAATCTCCTGAACGATTGCTTTGGCCGGTTTGTTGCGCTCCGAATTCCAACTTGTCGAAAATGACAACATGCTAAGTCTTCACCCCGCCCGATGACGCTATGGTCCGCGATCGGCAGCATGTCTGGCCTTCTTTGCAAACGCTGGTCATCGGGGCGCGAGCGTAGCAGGAAAGCGATTCGCGGCCAGTAAGACCTTCGAGTCATAATCGGTCCTGCGAAAACCTTGGCAAACAAACATCAGAGGTGGCATCCTATAGGCGGTATGCAGTAT
>DATLIT010000055.1:0-3943 GCA_035539295.1 Terrimicrobiaceae bacterium
ATCGCGTTTCTTGAGCCCGGAACGATCAAGGGCGACTCCTTCGAAGTGCGCCTCGCGTCCCCCGTGGGTGAGCGGTTCGAGTATATTTTTGGCCTGTTCCACGATCGAACCTCTGAAAAGATCAGCAATGTGCTCGATGCCCCAGCTGCGGCCGGCGTCTTCGGGTCTTCCGTGCTGCTGGAAGCGCTGGTCGATATCGACGCAAAAGAAAGTGCCGTGTTCGGCGAGGGCAGCTTCCGGGTCTCGGATGCGTTCAAGATTACTGCCGGGGGACGGTTGTTCCACACGGAACTGGACTCCACCACCACCACCGGGGCTGGCCCATTCACCGGTCCTGTAACCACCGTGGAAGAGGGCGGTTCAAGCGAAACCGGCTTCTCTCCCAAGGTCGCGCTGACCTGGACGCCGAACGATGATGTGATGGTCTATGGCCTTGCCTCGAAAGGCTTCCGCTTTGGCGGACCCAACATTGCCAACGACCCGGTATTTGAAATTCCGAGCCAGTTCGATTCCGACTCTCTCTGGAATTATGAGCTTGGAACCCGCCTTACCCTGGCAGATGGCCAACTCCTTCTGGACGGCACAATCTACTGGGTGAGCTGGTCGGATATCCAAATCACGCAAAGAAGCCCGAGCGGGTTCACCTACACGGCAAATGCCGGGAAGGCTCGGAACCGGGGTTTCGAGGCCGGGCTAACCTGGCGGCCGATCCGCGATCTCACGGTGCAAAGTTCCCTCACTTACCTCGATGGTGAACTGAGGCGTGATTTCGTGTCCGGCGCCGTCCTCATCCCGGAGGGCACTACGCTTCCTGGCGCTTCCAAATGGCAGACCGCAACCTCCATTTCATACAATGCCCGCCAAGCCAAATACGAGCCGCTTTTCTCGCTGAGCCATCGCTATGTCTCAAAGGCGCCCGGCGAGCTTACTCCGTCACCACAGATCCAGGGCGGATATAATCTGTTTGATGCGCGAGCTGGTGCGACGCTTGGCCATTTCGAGGCCACCTTGTTCCTTGAAAATATCGGGGACGTTCGTGGCATCTCGCAAGCCACATCGGGTCTCGTGCGTGGGCCGATTGACTATTACGTCCGGCCGCGCACCTTCGGCCTGACGCTGGATTATCGCCTGTAATGAGAAGCGCCGTATTTGCTGCATTCGCGGCATTGCTTTTCGCTGCGCCGGCATTCGCCAAGGACTCCGGCTGCAAGTCGGCAGTGATCGGCAGCGATAGTTACTGCCAACTGAAGTCCGTTCGCCTCCACTTCATCGATCATGGAGGCCAGGGATCGGTTGTGATTCTGTTGGCGGGCTTGGGCAGTTCCGCCCATGTCTTCGATGAATTCGGACCACTGCTGCGACATGGTCACCGTGTTATCGCCGTAACGCGTCGTGGTTATGGCCAATCCAGCGATGCATCGAATGCTGATTATTCGAATGTGGCGTTGGTCGGCGACCTGCTCGAGCTCATGGACCACCTGGCGATCCAGCGAGCCTCGTTCGTGGGCCACAGCCTTGCTGGTGGTGAGCTTGCGACGCTTGGTGCAAAACACCCTGAGCGCGTCGATCGCCTCGTCTATATCGACGCCGCCTATGATCGTTCGGAAGTGCCATCGTTGATGGCTGCCCTGCCTCCGTCGGCATCGCCTTCGCCAACCGCACTCGCCACTGTCGCTTCATTTACCGAATGGCGTCAGCAGGCGCTCGGCATTCGCAGCAAGGCGGTCGTCGCGGACGTCGCTGCAACCATGCAGCAAGGTCCCAAGAGTGTTGCTCCGAGGACCGGTCAGAAAACAGCTGGAGCGGCATTGGCCGGCGATATTGCCGCCAAGGCCAGGTGGGAGGACATCGCAGCCCCCTCACTTGCCTTCTATACTTCTAAAGATGTGGCCGAGCAGGTTCCACCCGAAGCGAGCGTTGAACAGCGGCAAGCGTTCATCGATTACTCTGTAAGGGCACTGCGGCCTTGGATGCTTCGCCAGCAAGCCGAATTTCTATCACGTCGGCAGTGCGGTACGGCCGTGGAGGTGCCACGCAGCACGCATCACCTGTTTCTCGAGCGTCCGGCGTGGTTGGCTGCCAACATCCTGGCATTCCTTGCCAGCCCCAAACCATGCGCAAGCGTTTTCAAGATGATTGAGCCGACGCATTAGGCGCTGCCTTTCGAGTGGCAGCCTTCCACAGCAATCGGTCATATCACCGACGGTCGCATCAAAACCTGGCCGATGGCTTGACCTGGCCGGATTCGACCCAAATCAGAAATTGGGTGCGCTCCCTTAAATCTCGAGTTGAGGCGCATCCCTACGAGCGGGCCTCAACTATAACCTCGCTTCGGAGGGCCGCTCAATCAACGATGATTTGTAGGGTGGGCCGGCCGAAAGAGTGCGAGCAAAAGAGACAGTCCGGCCAAGACTATGACGCCCCATGCAGCCCAATCCAAATAGTACCACCGCGCAGCCCGGCTTTGCAGCTTTAGATCAACTATGTCGCGGTAGCCTGTTGCGACCATCTTAGCGAACTCGGGCTCGAGCATTAATCCAGCGATGAGCCCGCTACATACAAACAGCGCCAATGACACGAGCAGAAGCATACGTCGTTGCGTCTTCCAGTTCGTGATCAACGCAACGACATATAGAAGGGCCGTGATCGGCGGAACGGTGCTCCAGAAGCCACTGCTGTCATAAGAATATTCACCCTCAAGAATTGCGAACGAGCGCGGCGGTGCTTCCGTGAGTGTGCTTACCAAGACAGAGATCGCGAACAGCTGTCCGCCGATCTGCATGAAGCAACTGAAGACGAGCGCCATCAGAGCAATGTTACGGATGTTCAAGTCGCGCATCGGTCCCCCCTTTTGATCGAACGTTCTGCCACGACTTGAGCGGTGGGCCTAATGACGGCTTTCCACCCAATGGGGGCATTAGGGGTGGCGAGTTTCACCGCCGTCAAAGCCAAAGTGGTCCATTAGGGTCTATCCGGATTTGAAGGAGCCAATGCAGCGCGTATTGGTAACTTATATGCCCTGGCGATGCTGGCGCGCCTGGGCAGTTCGTCGCTAGTTCACCTAGGAGACGTCGATGCCTTTTGCCGCTGCGCTTCGTAATTCGCTGCAGGACCGCGGCAACGACGTTCCTGCCGAGTTCAAGCGTGGCGACAGCCTGGAGGACGTCCTTAACAGACATCTCATGACCGTCGAGCAGATGGGAGGGGACGATGTGTTTACCTGCATCCTCCTGCTGAGCCCGGATGGCAAAAGGCTGTTCTATGGTGCCGCTCCGTCCGTTCCGGCATCGTACTGCCGTGCCAGTGACAGCATTGAAATTGGCCCACGGTCTGGCTCATGCGCAGCGGCGGCTTATCTCGGCCACCCCGTTTACTCGATCGACATCGAGACGGACCCGGTATGGGGGGACTATCGCGAGCTTGCACTAGAGCACGGATACCGGTCGTGCTGGTCCACGCCGATCCGGAACTCGAACGCCGCGATCATCGGGACGTTCGCCATCCTCCATCGTACGGTGGGTATGCCGACTCATGAAGAGATTGAAGCGATCGACCTAATTACCGAACACGTCGCGGATGCCATCATGTGTTCTCGCGATCCGAAGAACTTAGTGGGACGGGGTTCGACGCCATCGACCAAGTCGCCGCTGCTCAGGCTCGTTTCCGACAATCAAGCGTCTCGCGACCCGGCCATTCGGCTGCTGGCTCTTGCCGAAAGACTCCAGTTAAAGGCAGTCGACCTTGACGGCTATGCGGATCGTTCGCAATCCGAGACCGCCGCCCAAAACCTGAGGGACGCTGCGGAACTTAGCCGAAATCTGGCCGCAAACATCACCTCTCAGATCGAGTTCATCAGATCCGGAAAGTGCGTTCCATGAGCTCCGCCCCGGACAATCATGCAGCAAGGCAGCAACACGATGCTCGCGCATCTGAAATCGAGATT
>DATLIT010000056.1:0-9432 GCA_035539295.1 Terrimicrobiaceae bacterium
GGGCCGGAAGAGATTTACCGTGGCGCGGAAAACCGCACCGAAATGGGCGTCTTCGCCAGCCTTGAAGCCCCGCTCCGCGAGGATTTTCTCCGCGGCAATCTTGATGATTTTCTCCGTGCCGGACTGGTTGCCGGCCTCCAATACGAAATGCCCTCGTCGACCCCATGATCAAAGCCGACATTACTCGTGATTCTTTAGTCCGGTCAGCTCACCGGCGCACTGTCCGTCACCAGCAAGGACGCGTTCCTATGGACGCCGACATTAATGAGGCACAGGACCTCATCATGGAACGTGTTGAGACCGAAGGCCGCGACGTCATTGGACGAAGCGGCGGGCCGAAGGCCGGCGCCGGTTTCGAGGTGACGGTCAACGGCGCCGGTCACCTCGAGCTGAGCGCCGGCCGTTATTATGTCGAAGGCATTCTTTGCCAGCTTGAGGCGCCGACCCTCATCAATGCACAGTCCGACCTGCCGGGCTTCAGCATTCCAAGCCAGCCGGGACTTTATCTGGCATATCTCGATGCGTCCTTTGATCATATCACGGCGTTGGACGATCCGCGGATCCAGGAGGTGGCCCTCCATGGCGCCGACACCAGCACGCGCCAGCGCGTGAAGGCGCAGGTGCGACTTTTGCGTGTTAATGACAATCCCACCGCGCTAGCCACCTGTGGTACGGCGTTCGCAGCCTGGAACTCCGTGATCGCTGCGCCAACGGGCGCAGCGGCAGCCCGCGCCGAACCGGAAGCCACTCCGGAAAACGAATGCTCGATGACGCCCGGCGCAGGCTATCGCAGCCTGCTCAACCAGCTTTACTGTCTGGTCATTCACAATCCGGGCAACGAAAGTGCGGCCTCCTATAAATGGTCCCGCGAAAACGCCAGCATCGCCTCACTTTGGCTGTCCCAGGATGGCAATGATCTGACCGTCGAAGCGCAGGGGCGCGACCCACACCGTCTTTTTCGTCCCAATGGATGGGTCGAACTGATCGATCGCGAGCGAGAGCTTCGGGAGGAGCCTGGCACCCTCGTCCGCCTCACCAATGTGCGCAATAACATCTTGACGATCGACCCGGCCACCGCGACCGGACCGGTCGATTTTTCGGCGTTTCAAACCCTGCCGCGCGTCAGGCGATGGGAGAGCGCCGGTGCGCTGCCGCTGAACAACGCGCCGGATGCCGATGGTTTCTCGCCTCTCGAATATGGTGTGCAGGCGCGCTTTGCCGTCGGCACCTATCGGACAGGTGATTATTGGATGGTCCCCGCCCGCACCGCCACAGGCGATATCGAGTGGCCACGCGATCCGACGACCAACGATCCGCTCCTGCAGCCTCGATGCGGCGTTCACCATCGCTTTGCTAGACTCGCTCTTCTCAGCTTTACTGGAAACAGTTGGTCATTACGGCAGGATTGCCGCGAACTCTTCCCACCGCTTACCGCCATCTCCGCGGACGACGTCAGCTTCAACAATAACGTTTGTGAGTTCGAGGAGGCGGATACCGTCCAAGAGGCGCTTGATTCGCTGTGCCAGCGGTTGCGCTCGCGGTGCACGCTCGTTGCCCGGCCGGGTGATGATCTGCAGGCGTTGTTTGACAGCATAGATCCGGGGCAAGATGCGCATGTCTGTCTATGTGTGGGAACCTACCAACTCTCGACAACGATCAACGTCTCCGGCAAAGGCCACCTGCACATTAGCGGCGCCGGCGCAGGATCGCGAATCATCGCTGCGACTCGGGAGGCGGCCCTGATTATCGCGAACTGCCGGGAGGTCGTTGTAGAAGATCTCTATGCCCAAACCGGCACAACCGGCGTCAGCAGCGCACATAATCACCTGAATGGCACTCTCACGTTCCTCGATTGCGAAGCGGTCACCGTGAATCGCGTCGGCCTCAGGTGCGGTCCGGGTGCCGAGCGTCTCGCCGCCTGCGTCGCCGTCCGAGATGAGCGTCCGGAAATTCTCGGCGGCCTGACCCGCTGCCATGTCCGCGTTCTGCACTCAAATCTCGAAGTCGGACATCAGCAAACAGGCATCTTGCTGGTCAACGTAGGCCGCAGCGTGGTCGAAGACAACAACCTGCGTGTCGCCCCTCGTCCGCAAAACCTCACCCTCTCATCACTGGCAGCGAATCTCCCAATGCGAGCACGTGTGCGCCGCTTGATGGTCGCCAATGCCAAGCTTGGTCCAGTTCGCGATGGCGATCCGGCGGGAACCATCAGCGTGAATCTTGGAGGCCGTGAAGTGAGTTTTCGGACGGATCCGACTTTGGCGAATGCGTGGCAGCCCCTGCTGACGTCCCATCCTCCGCCAACCGGGGCGTCAGACAGCGTCTTGCTGCAGCACCTTAATAAGGTTGCCGACAGCGTGATACTTAGCGCCGGGGCGGTGCCAAACATCCCCGCATTCGGCGGTTGGTTCAGCGCAGTGGCCGCTCAGCAGGATCCAACCGTAGCATCACAGGGCATCGTTGTCGGTGGACGAAACGCGCCAGATGTGCGCATCAAAAACAATACCATCGAGGGAGTGCTCCAAGGGATTCATGTCGGCCTTAGCCATCGCGAGAGCTCCCCTGGAATAGCGGATCAGGCCGGTATTGTGAGCATCACGGACAACCGCATCCGCATCCTACTTTCGTCGCTGGCTGCAAGGGACCGCCACGCTGTTTTCGTCGGCAACTGTGATACCCTTTACATCGAGAACAACCAGGCTGTCGTCCAGCGCTTTGGCAACACCACCGCCGTGCCAATTGAGGGCATCAGCATCCATGGCGTGCTCGGCTTGATGATGATCGTGCGGCAGAACCATCTGCAGAATTTCACCGTCGGCGTCCGCGTCACTCCGCTCTTCCGGCCGTCAACAACTCGGACGGTCTTCCAGTGGTTGATTGCGCAAAACATGATGCCAAGCAGCACACAAACCGTTATCGCCCCGACGCAGGTCCGACGCGTCGAGAATTTTGCTTGAACCCGATGCCCGTAGGCTTAGGTTAAGTCTGCACGGCACATTTCATTTGGTATGTGAGTACGTCGTGAGTAGGTAGCGCCGTAGCGAAAAGATGAAAGTCCAATTGTTTAGCGGTCTCGAAGCAGAGCGAGTAAAGGGTTCGAATCCCGTGCCGTGCATTTACTTCTTGGTTCAGCAGGTGTTCTGCCGACATACGACGCATCGTCGATAATTGATCTGAAATTCTCGCGAAGCAGGCGCTGTTGCCTGGCGTAAGACTTCGTTTTCGCGTTCAATACACTTGAGGCATGGTGGCCATTTGGATGGTCCCATGCCTCAAACGTTTTCTTGACTGCTACACAGAACCGCTTTGTCCTAGCCGTGGTCACCGCCGAAAAGGAAGCATGCGTGATTTCTTTTTGTTCGGCGCCGCCTAGGTTCTATTATGCCAGTCAAAGCACAGTTTCCAGAGGAACAGTCGGAGGCAGGGGAATTCGAGCGCCAGGAGGATGCCTTTCGCGATTTCGTTTCCACCGATGGTTCCACGCCATACCCCGCGATGGCGGGTCGTTATCATCTTTATATCTCCCTCGCTTGTCCATGGGCGAGCCGCACGCTCATTGTGCGCATGTCAATGGGGCTGGAAGAGGCCGTTGACATCACGGTGGTCGATCCGGTGCGTGATGACCGCGGCTGGGCGTTTCGAGACGGGCCCGGCTACAGTCGCGACCCGATTAACGGCTTCGCTTTCCTGAGCGAAGCATATGTGGCGACGGACCCGAACTTCGATGGTCGAGTTACCGTGCCGGTCTTGTGGGATAAAGAGACCCGCCGAATTGTCAACAACTCGGAGGATGACATCTGCCGGATGTTTAATGATCCTTTCCGTGAGTTTGGCGACCGCACCGTCGATCTCTTCCCCCAAGAACTGGAGGGAGACCAAGCAAAACTTTCCGTCTTCGTTTATGAGTACGTGAACAATCGGGTGTATAGAGCAGGGTTCGCGAGCACCCAACCCGCCTACGAGAAGAATTGTCGCGCACTTTTCTACGGGCTTGATCAATTGGAAGAACGGCTGACAACGAAAAGATACCTCTTCGGTGACCGCCTTGTCGAAACCGACTGGCGGCTCTTTTGCACTCTCGTGCGCTTCGACGCCGTCTATTACGGGCACTTTAAATGCAATATCCGCCGAATCGTGGACTACCCCAACCTGGACGGCTATCTGCGAGACCTGTATCAGCAGCCTGGAATCGCCGAAACCGTAAACCTCGAGCACATCAAACAGCATTACTACATCACCCACGATGACATTAATCCGACCCAAATAGTTCCCGTCGGGCCACAGCTTGATTTGACGCGTCCTCATGGACGCGAAGGTCTGTCAGCGTAGGGGGGTTCGCCCGCGAAGCTAGTCGCTTATTTCCTTACGAAGGCTTCCTCGATTGGTCCTCGTGTCACCGCCGTCGGTTCCTCGAGCACGGAAAACGATTTCACACTAAGTTCAGACAACACGGGTAAGATTTCAGCGCGGCCACGATCGGACCTTCGAGGTATGCGCGGACCGACTCTTCATCGTCGAACAGGTAGATGCCCCCGCCACGAGATTCCGCCTCATCCGGGAGCCAAATTTTCCAACGAAGTCCCGGCACCTGGGCGATTTCGGAAGCGATGGCATCGAAGCCGCTCTCAAATTGCGCACGACTCACCGAAAACCTGTAGTTGATCTGCAGGAGGTGTGGCATCCGCGCACTCTCCCCTGCAACATCCGGTCATGGCAAGCGAAGATTAGTCTTCGTCCAAGCTGTCGGATCACCAGGCGATCACCTTTCTGTCCCGCAAAAATTTGGCCGAGAGGTTTGCCGGTGCCTCCGTTGCAAGCCACACGATAGTGTCAGCTCCCTCTTCAGGGGACCGGGTCGCATTGAAACCGCCCATATCAGTGCGCACCCAGCCAGGACACACCGAGTTTATCGAGAAGTTCGGAAAGGCGGCCGCACAGAGACAGGTTACGGCGTTAAGGGCAGTCTTGGAGAGGCAATAGGCGGGGGCCCACGTATCCATGCCTTCGGCCAGCTGCCCTCCACCGCTGGAAACATTGATGACTCGCGGTGCGTTGCTTCTCGAAAGCAACGGCAAGAGGGCCTGCGTGACAAGCAGCGGCCCAAGCGTGTTGGTTTGGAAAGTCTCGTAACGGTCTCCGGATCTAGCTGAGCAATCGAGTTGTCTCCTTCGAGGATGACGCCGGCGTTGTTGACGAGGACGTCAAGGTGGTCCGCCGTCCCAGCGACAACCTGCACGGCGTTGCGAAT
The DNA here is from genome assembly GCA_035539295.1 of Terrimicrobiaceae bacterium. Lineage (GTDB taxonomy): Bacteria > Verrucomicrobiota > Verrucomicrobiia > Chthoniobacterales > Terrimicrobiaceae > DASTFP01. The sequence continues at coordinate 5,249 of DATLIT010000056.1, forward strand.
GCTTTCCGGAGCGGAAACGTCGAGCGAAATAAACGTTGCCACCGCGCCATTCTTCCGAAGCGCTTGGGTTGCCGTTTCTCCTTTCTCGGAACTGCGCGCGCCGACAAAAACGTGAAATCCTTTGCTGCCGAGCTGCCGGGCCACTTCGTGCCCAATTCCCTTGTTAGCGCCAGTTACCAAGACCGTCCTCATGTGCTCAGGCTACGAAAGTATAAGAAATTATGTAGCCGAAAAGCGGACCAGTTGTAGTGGCGCTTGTGTCAAGTGCCGAGCGCGCAACTCGCTCGCGGCGCCTCATGCGTACTATCCAGCACCTCGAGACTTTGCGGGATTTAATCGGGGCGCAGCATCTCAAAGCGGTCGCGCGTCCGACAGTACCAATGCGGCGCGCTCATGCGTCCAATCGCATGAAAACGCTCACTGCGGATGCGCAACGTCTTCGGATCGATCAATCCGTCGTGGACCTGGATTCGCTTTACCAAACCGATGATCAGGCGATTGTCTCCAATCTGCAAAGTCCCCCACTCCTGGCATTCCAGACTGGCAGGCGATTCCGCAATTCGTGGCGAACGCACGACGGAGGACGGGCACGCAGTCAGCCCCGCCATTTCAAGTTCGCTGATACCATAGGGAGAGGAGGCAGCAGTGCGATTCATCGGTTCTGCGAGCGCTTCATCAACAAGATTGACGACAAACTCATGCGTGAGGCGAATGTTCCGAGCGGTATCCTTTGGCACACCGTTTCGCGATCCCCGGGGCAAATGCCGACGATCGGAGGCTTCGACCCGAGCACGTTAAAGAAGCTAAATGGGGCTGCGTTGATGGCGCCGTCCACGTTTACGGTAGTCACCCAGGCAATCGGTCGCGGAACAACCAGCGATACCAAAGCGGCATAAGAGCGAGCGGCGTGCTCGCCTTGAAGATCCAGTTCCATGGCGGAAAGTATCCACAGATTTCACAGATTTGAGCTCCAAATGAGCTCATCACGCGATCACTTCGAGACAGCAATCGCATTGCTCGAGGGGGTAACGTGCGATCCAAATCGATTCGCATACACCTGCGTAAACTCAGCGCCAAAAAAGACAATCTGTGACGAGTAATAGACCCAGAGGAGCAAGACAATGAGTGAACCCGCCGCGCCATAGGAGGAGGCAACACCGCTTCGTCCAAGATAGAAACCGAGGGCAAATTTCCCGAGGGTAAAGAGAAGAGCTGTGATAAACGCACCGATCCAGACATCGCGCCAGGCAATGTTAGCGTCAGGCAGGATCTTGAACATCATCCCAAAAAGCAGAGTGATCACCGCAAGCGACAAAATCGAGTTGAGGATCTGGATGAGCGCCTCCATCCCGGGAACCATGGCGCCAAATTGTTTTCCCACGAAAGCAATGGCCGCAGTAAGCAATAGGGAAACCAGGAGTAAAAACCCTACGACTAAGATAAAGCCGAAGGAAAGAATGCGGTCGCGAATGATGCCAAGGATCCCGCGCCCTGGCTTGGGCTGCACACCCCAGATTATGTTCAAGGACGCTTGGAGTTGGCCGAAGGCGCCAGAGGCGCCGAACAGAAGAGTGACGAAGCCGATTACGGTTGCGACCACGCCCGTCTTTGGCTCGGCGCTGGCGCTCTGCACAATTTCTTGCATTGCCTTGCCGCCGGCATCTCCAAGTAATCCTCGCAATTGATCGAAGATCTGACCCTGAGCGGCTTCAGCCCCGAAGACCAGGCCCGCCAGGGCGATCGATATGATCAGTAAGGGAGCGAGTGAAAAAACGGTGTAATACGCAAGAGCGGCTCCCAGCGTGGGAGCTTGATCATCAAGCCACTCGAAGGCCGTCGCCTTTAACAGCGAGAAAGTTTCCTGAGGTTTCATTCTATTGGATCGAATCGTGTGCGCATCAAGGATGCCTGCCCGACCCGTGCGAGGGCGCTGGCTCTTGCTGTAGCGGTCGTCTCCTCGCAGAGGGCGCGCCTAGGTGTCCCACCGCCGAAAATCGCCCCGCGATGAGGACATCACCGCGACAACATTTCCAGGACGATGCTTGGAAAAGGCTAGGGGGGCTTTTCTAGCCTCGCCTTGACCTAATGGATGCGAGAATGTCGGCCACTGCCTCGCCTCGAGGCTTTGCGCCGAGATTGCCCTTGCCATGCAGCCGAACGCTGACAGCCCCCGCCTCCAGATCGCGTCTGCCGATCACCAGCATGGTATGGACTTTTTGCTGCTCGGCACGCTGGATCTTTCCATTGATCTTGTCTGTTGAGAGATCAAGCTCGGCGCGGACCTCGTGCTCGCGGAGCTCGGTATGAATGCTCTTCGCGAAGTCGGCAAGCGGCTCCTCAGCGCCGATGGTGAGAATGCGCACCTGTTCCGGTGCCAGCCAGAGCGGGAAATTACCGGCATAATGCTCGATGAGAAACCCGATGAATCGCTCGTGGGTGCCGAGCGGCGCCCGGTGGATGCAAAGCGGAGCTTTCTCCACATTATCGCGATCTTTGTAGACCAAGCCGAATCGCTTCGGGACGGCAAAATCTACCTGGTTGGTGGCAATAGTGAATTCACGACCGATCGCACTCCACACCTGCACGTCAATCTTCGGTCCGTAGAATGCCGCTTCGTTGGCCACTTCCACGTAGTTGATTCCGGAGCGATTGAGAACGTTACGAACCATTTCCTCCGTCTTGACCCAAAGCTCGGGCTCACCAACAAATTTCTCTCCGAGCCTTGCGGGATCGTGCGTCGAGAAGCGCATGAGATACTTATCGATACCGAAAATTCTAAAGTAATTTAGATACATCTGATTGACGGCATTAAACTCGGCTTCGAACTGGTCTTCGGTGCAATAGATGTGCGCGTCATTCATTTGCATTGAACGCACCCGCATCAGCCCAAAGAGCTCGCCACTCTGCTCGTAGCGGTAGCAATTGCCGTATTCGGCAAGTCGAAGCGGAAGTTCCCGATAACTGCGTGGAACTGCCGCGAAGATCTTATGATGATGCGGGCAATTCATCGCCTTGAGGTAGTAGCGCGAGCCTAGACCTTCTATCTCGTGCTCGATGTTTTCGATGCGTTGGCGAACTTCGCTAAGGAGCCCTTGGTCGGGCGAAGATGCGCCGGTCGGCTCACCCTCGCGCCTCTTCTCCTTGGCGATCTCCAACTCTAAAGTAAGCTTTTGCCTTCGTTGCCGCGCCTCTTCCTCGACAAGCTCCATCGGGGGAAACATCGAATCCGCGTAGTAGGGAAGATGTCCACTGCACAGATACATGCTCTCGCGGGCGATGTGCGGCGTCCGGACGCGTTGGTAACCAGCGGCGAACTCTGTTTCCTTGGCCAGTTTTTCCAATTCTTCGATGAGGACTGCGCCTTTGGGAAGCCAGAGCGGCAGGCCGGGACCCACGTCATCGTCGAAGCAAAAGAGTTCCATCTCACGTCCAAGCCGGCGATGGTCGCGCTTTTTCGCCTCTTCAAGCATGGCGAAGTAGGCGTCCATCTCGGTTTTGTTTTTGAAGGCGGTCCCATAGACGCGCTGGAGCTGAGGATTTCGCTCGTCGCCCTTATAATATGCGCTCGCCACATGGGTAAGTTTGAAGGCGCCAATTCTCCCGGTGTCCGAAACATGTGGACCGGCACAGAGATCGGTAAAGTCACCGTTGCGATAGAGGGTAATCACTTCCCCGTCGGGAATGTTTTCTATGATATCAAGCTTGAACCACGAGGGTTCAGGTCTTTCCGAGAGGGCTGCCAGCGCGCCTTTTCGCGCGAGCTGGCGGGCTTCCTCTCTGGAGACCTCGATGCGCTCGAAGCGGTGGTTGGCCTTTATTTCCTTTCGCATCTCCTCCTCGACGCGCGCGAAATCTTCTGGGGTGATCCGATGTGGCAAATCGACGTCGTAATAGAAACCGTTCTCGACCGGAGGTCCCGCAGCAAACTGGGCCTCAGGCCAGATCCGCAGAATCGCTGTCGCCAGCACATGAGCACTGGAGTGGCGAAGGGTTTCGATTTCAGTCATAGCAGGGGGATTGAACTGCCAGCAAGGGAAGCAGCCTCCATCAGAGCGGGATACCCTCCTCCGGAGTCAACAGCGGAATGCCGTTGCTGATCGGATAAAGCATCCTGCCATCTTCGCGAATCAGGCCTTCCAGAATCGGCCGGGCAATTTTTGCACTCGCCTCGCTCAGGCTATTCC
>DATLIT010000057.1:0-6443 GCA_035539295.1 Terrimicrobiaceae bacterium
TATCGACAGGCCCTTGTCACAAGGGCCTCTACAATCGCCGCGTCGCTTTCTGGCTAAAGAGACGATTGCTTTGCTCCTCTACGCTCGCTTCACTTCGTATCGCGGGATGGCCGGCAATCAGCCGAAGCGAATTCTCGAGAAGAGTCTTCCCTGGTTCGGTGCGATGCCACGTTGAAGCGCCAGAGGGGTGTGGGAGCGGGATGAGGTCCTGCGTCCCTCCATTAAACTCGAGCTTCCAGCATTTGCCGACCACATCGGCCAGCGAGTCAAACGACAAGAACTGTGAGATCGCCAAACGTCCTACCGGGAGCACCAATTCGGGTCGAAGTAGTTCGAATTCGCGCCGCAGCCAGGACGAACATTCCTGGATTTCGCGCTCATTCGGAACGCGATCGCCACCCCGAGGACCCTTTCCAGGGAAGCAGCGGCAGACCGCGGCAAAGTAGATCTTGCTGCGCACGGTTTCTTCGTCCCAATCAAGGGCAGACTGAAGCCAGCGAAAGAGCGTCTTACCCGCTGTCCAAGCGAATGGACGACCAAGGATGGGCTCTTTGTCCCCCGGAGCCTGGCCAATCAGGAGGATGCGGCTGGGCACCGGGCGTCCAACCACCACTGGTCTCTGCATGCCTGGGCATCGGCGGCAGTTCGCCAGCGCTCGGAGGTGCGCGCTTAGCGCGCTCACGACCCGCCAAAGAGCACCGAAAACATTCGAAAGGCTAGGTAGCTGACCGCGAGAGCGACCGTCACCGCAATGACGAGCACGACCGTGACCAGCACGATAAGAAAAATCCAGTCCCCAGTTGTCGAGACACGAGACCTCCCCGAATGACGCTTTAAGAGTCGATAATTTTGCTGGTTGGACTTGAACCATGCAGAAAACAAATCGCCGATCCCCGGGAGAGCTCCGAGGATGGAATTGATGAGAATATTCAAAGCCATTCGAGCGAGCACGATCCGAGGAACTCCAGCGCGGAGGCTATGAACAAGGATCAATGATGAGAACGCCGCAGTCGAAGTATCTCCGAGACCGGGGATCAGGCCGATGAGCGGATCGAGACCGATGCGATATTTGGTGCCCGGGATGGGAATCAGGTCGTCAAGGATGTAGGCGAGCACTCGGGCAAACTCATCCTTTTGAGCCTGTGACTCGGGAGGTAGCACCTCCATCTCGATCTCATGGGCCTTTTCTTTCACGAGGCAATTGATCCCATGGCGAGCGCGCCCGCAAGCCACTTTGTCTCTTTTCGATGGAGAGAGTTCACGCTACCTAAGAGGGAGGTGAAAAGGTTCTTCCTGTTTATCAGTTCGGCTGTGTTGGCGGCGTGTTCGAGTACTCCACCACCTCCTCCCCAGGCGCGTTATCTCAACGACCGCTATGCCACTCTTTATCTTGGGGAGGATGGTCTTGTCGTGACCAAGGAGACGCGGGCGGCGCAACCTCAGGAGGAGGGCTATTGGCGGGGCGATGATGTCCCCGGCGCTCCTTCCATCGTCATCGATCTGGGTCATCAGAAGGCATACTTCTACAAGTCCGGACAGGTTGTCGGCATGTCTCCAATTTCAAGTGGACGGGAAGGATACAAAACTCCCGCCGGAAAATTCCGCATTATCCAAAAGAACCGGGATCACCATTCGAGCCTTTATGGAGACTACGTGGATGCCGCCGGCAATATCGTCGTGAGAAACGTCGGAATCGTGGAGGACCCCAAACCGCCCGGCACCTACTTTCGCGGGGCGCCGATGCCGTACTTTATGCGGATCTATAGCGGGGTCGGCATGCACGCCGGCTATCTGCCGGGGGTTCCCGATTCGCACGGATGTATTCGCATGCCGCTGAGAATGGCGCAGCTCTTCTACGCGAACGCACCGTCGGGAACCCCCGTCACAGTCACGCATTAAGTGTCCCGATCCGAGATGAACGTCTGGGGAGCGCACGCCTCCCCAATTTTCCGGCGTCCCGCGGAAAACTCTGCTCTCGGCGGGACGCCGGACAGACACGCGGGACGCGTGTGGTCCCCACCCAGGGTTGCTGCAGTCCCGATGGAAGGCGTTTTACGCAACAAAGGGGTCGCTTCTGATGAACTTCGAAATTTGCTGGCGGCTTGTGCGAAGCGTCTATGGGTTTCGCCCGCCTCTTCGACCCGAGCGCCTCTATAAATGCCAGTTAGATAGGATCAACCTATTTTCACACCTCGATGCTGTAGTTCATCTCGTACGAGAAGAGCTCATCAGGTTCAAAAAACCTCTGGAGTTCGATCTCGGCATTTTCAGGTGAATCGGAAGCATGGACGATGTTTACCATCACATCGATGCCAAGATCTCCGCGAACAGTTCCCTGTTCGGCTTTTTTGGAGTCGGTTGGGCCGATGATCGTCCGAACGCGATCAACCGCGTCCTCCCCGGTAAGCGCGAGGGCGATGACGGGGGTGGATTGCATGAATGCTTCGAGTTGAGGGAAGAAGCTTTTGTCGAGCAGATGGGAATAGTGTTCCTTCAAGAGTTCCGGTGATGCGCTAAACATTTTGCATCCGCGAATTTGAAATCCGTTGTCTTCGAAGCGCTTGATCACTTCGCCGACTTTTCGTCCCGCCACGCAATCAGGCTTTAGGAGGATAAGAGAGGTTTCCATAGGCCGTTTGAATGTAATCTGCTCCACTCACGCGAGAAGCATTATCTACTTCGATCTAAAGGGCATATCTCCAGATGGCCACCGTATGGCACAGAGAGCCTGCGAAAACGAAGAGGTGCCAGACGAGATGCGCGTAGCTTCGATGCTTCGCAGCGTAGAAGATGATTCCGAGAGTGTAGGCGATTCCCCCTGCAAGCACTAACAGGAAGCCGGGCCAACCAACACTCTCAAGAAATGGTCGGATCCAGAAAATTCCGAGCCAGCCCATGCACAGATAGATGAGGTTTGAGAGCCGCCTGTATTGAATTCCGCCAGCCCACTTGAAAACAATTCCAAGCACCGCCATCGTCCACTCGATGATCGCGAGGACGAATCCGCCGCTCGCGGCGAGGGGTCCAAGTGCGAAGGGTGTGTATGTTCCCGCAATCAGGACAAAGATTGCCGAATGATCGAGCATTCTGACGATGCGCTTAGTCCTGCATGGCGTCAGCGCATGGTAGATCGTTGAGCTTAGGTACAATCCAAGCATCGAGGCCAGGAAAACGCCGGTGCTCGCGAGCGCCAGCGGTCGTTCGCTGCTCGATGCCGCAACCATGAGAAAAGGAGAAACTCCGACAAAGACGAGCAGGCTGGCACCAGCCGACAATGTATTGGCGATCTCTTCGCCGCGCGTGTAGCCATGCTCCAAGGGGACCTCGATCGACGGCATGGCATGTCAGGAGACAACGCGACCTGGCGTCTCAAGGATACGTTGGAGCGCGATGTGGCAGACTGCCTCTGCCGTTGCCAGACTGACGATATTGGCCTGAAGATCGCGCAAAATGCCATCGTGGAGTCCATAGATCAGCCCATGCACGGCCAACTCGCGGCCGGTCTGCCACGCCTCTCTCAGCAGTGCGGACCGGCAAAGGTTACGAACCTGGAGGATGACGTTGATCTCGCAGAGTTTTTCCACCCGTCCGGCAGGATCTTCGATGGCTTCGATCTGCTCACGGAAGGTTTCAAAAGCCTCGGAGATCGGTGAAAGCCAGTTGTTGACCAGACCGACAGCACTTCCTCCGAGCGCGGCCTGCACCCCACCACACCCATAGTGCCCGCAAACAATGATGTGGAGCACCTTGAGCACATCGACAGCATACTGCACCGTCGCAAGGCAATTGAAATCGGTTAGCGAGATGATGTTGGCAACATTGCGATGAACGAAGACTTCGCCCGGTTGCAGGCCGATGATCTCATTCGCCGGCACACGGCTATCCGAGCAGCCAATCCACAGAAACTTTGGAATCTGTTGCTGCGCCAGCTTCTCGAAGAATCGGGGTTGCTTCTCCTGCATTCCGAGCGCCCAGCTCCGATTGTATTCAAAGAGCGGCTTCAGATCTACGCGCAGATCTCCGGGCATGGCTGCGCGACACTAGGTGGGACATGCAACCGTGGCAAGGGTGGTTATCTGCGCTGCAATTCCTCGCTGGGAAACGGCGCCTGCGACGCGAGACGTTCGACACGACGGATCTTGCGAATCACGGCGTTATTTGGGTGAGTCGGCGACCACTTCAGGGGGTTGGGGAGGATCGCGGCTAGCGCAAGCATTTGATTCCGCGAAAGTTGATCTGGTGTGGTCTCAAAGTAAGTGCGCGCCGCGGCGCCGATGCCATAAATGCCAGGGCCAAATTCAATGTGATTGAGATAGAGTTCGAGGATTCGCTGCTTGCTCATCAAGAGCTCCATCCAGAGGGTGTAGTACGCCTCCAGCGCTTTGCGCAGGTAGGATCGTCCCTGCCATAAATAGAGGGTACGCGCACATTGCATCGTGATCGTCGACACTCCACGCGGTTCGTCATTTCGATCCTGCGCTTCCTCGATGGCCTCGCGGATGCGTCGAATATCGAAGCCATGGTGCTCGAAGAATTGCTGATCTTCGGAAGCCCACACAAAATGGATGAATCGCTCGGGGATGTCCTTGAGAGGTATCCACTGCAGCGAGCACTGCAGCGAGACCGGCTTGAGTGGCTTTCCCGTGAGCCACGCCCCGACTTTTCTTTGAATTCGCATCGGGATCAACGGGGGGTTCCAAACGGTCGCCAGGGCGACTTGCACGGGCGGTATCATCAAGATAACGAGAACCGCAACAAGGACGACTTGTGCCGCGCGGACAAATCGAAACTTTTTCCTGGAAGACACGGGCGGGCATTCTCGCGAAGCGCTCTCGCTTGAAAAGCCCGATTACAGCGCTTCTCGAAGAAACTCCAAATCGCGGGCCGCACCGCCGTCACAAGGAGCTTTTGACATGCCGCGCGCCTGTGGGCGTAGCTTGATCGCGTCCTAGACCCTAGAAAGCGCCCGAGTCCGTGCTCTCGGGCGCTTTCAACCCTCCCACGGAATTGTCGTGCGGCTTACCGGCAGTAGCCACCGCCGCCAAAGGAGAAACCGATCGAAAAGGCCGGTCCGAAAAAAGGACCCGGGTAGTAGTATGCGGGCCGATAATAACGCACCGGGCGATAGTATCCATATCCGCGATAGCCGCGATTGTACGGGCGATAGTAGCCGTAACCACCACCGTAGCCACCCCCACGATAGTAACCACCATTATGGTAATTCTTGTAATGTCTCTTTCCGCCAGCCTCAGCCGGAGTCGCCAGGAGGGCGAAAACACCCACGAAGGCCGCCATCAAAATTGCGAAGGAACGTGCTCTCATACACCATTGAACACGCCTGCCCTCCCGGAGTATTCGAAAATCTTGCGATTTTTTTAAGAATTTCTGCGTATGTTCGGGAGCGCAACGTCTTGAGCCATTTCGGCGCAAGTTTCAGGCGATCGCCTCAAGCAGAAGGTTTTTCAGCTCGGAAATTGCCATTCGATCCTGCTTCATGCTGTCGCGATGGCGCAAAGTCACTGTGTCTTTCCTTGCGGGTCCGTTTTCGCCGATCGTATCGAAATCGACGGTCACACCGAAAGGTGTACCGGCCTCATCCTGGCGGCGGTATCGGCGACCGATCGCTCCGGCCTCATCGTAGAAGATGGCCATGAGGGGCCGCAGTGCGGCGGCGATCTCCCTCGCCTTCGCCACCAGTTCGGGTTTGTTTTTCAGAAGCGGAAAGATACCGCACTTTACGGGAGCCATTCTTGGATGGAGGCGCAGGACAGTCCGCATCTCGCTCTTTCCGTTCTCTCCCGGAACCACCTCTTCATCGTAAGCTTCGCAAAGTAGGGCTAGGGCAGTTCGATCGACTCCCGCAATTCGGGCAATATCTCACGCCATCCTTCTGCGGCAATTGGACTGCACGATGCCGCGACTTGCACGAACGGCAGTCCACCATCGGATCGCTAAAAGTATCCTCGTGTCCACTTGCCTTCCAGACCCTTCGATTCATGATGATCGAGCCATCCATTCCGACCATATCCTCGCGTTCGCGAACATTTCGGCGCCACCAGAAATCCTTCAGGTTGCGTTTGAGCTCAACTCCCAGGGGACCGTAATCCCAAAACCCATTAAGCCCCCCATAGATTTCAGAGGATTGGAAAATGAAGCCCCTGCGCTTGCAGAGGCTGACGATCTTTTCCATGCGTTGATTGAGGGCGGATTCTTTCGACATGAGAGAGCGATAGCTAGCGCACCACTATAAATTCCAGAGCCGAAGTGGAGGAGTTGTAGGAGCGCTTGGCGCAGGCGCCTCTCTAGACATCCAGACAAGTACACGCGTTCTCGCGTGCCGCATTGTCACGCGGCCGATTTGACGCGAATGCCCTTACGGACCGGGAGTGCGGTGACGATCTTCTCCACAGTGGCTTCAGCGGTGAGGCCATGCTTCTTGCGAA
>DATLIT010000058.1:0-3035 GCA_035539295.1 Terrimicrobiaceae bacterium
GTTTCTGCTTCACGTTCTCTGTGAGATAGCGGAAGCGGAACTTGAGAGAGAATGAGCGAGGCCGTCTTTGCCGTCATTGCGGCAGTGATCGGAGGGATCGTCGGTTCCTTCCTGAATGCCTGTATCTATCGGTTGCCTCGCGGCATCTCGCTCAATGATCCGCGCCGGTCATTTTGTCCGCTCTGCCTTCAGGCGATTCCATGGCATGAAAACGTCCCGATCCTAAGCTGGTTTCTCTTGCGCGGAAGGTGCTCCAACTGCGGGGCCAAGATTTCGTTTCGGTATCTCCTGGTAGAGTTTCTCACCGCTCTCCTGTTTGTTCTTGTGGGGGTGCGTTTCAGTTTCCCACTTGCTGCGGTTTACTGGATCTTCGTGGCACTCCTTCTCACTGCAACTTTTATCGACCTCGAGCACTTTCTTATACCGGATGAAATTACGGTCGGGGGAATTGCCGTGGGTCTGCTTCTAAGCGCTCTGTTCCCGCAGATGATGCAAACGACCTCGCATCTCCAAAGCTTTTGGCTTTCGTTGGGCGCAGCAGCCTTCGGTTTCGGCCTGTTGTGGGCTATTGTCGAAGTCGGCAAACTCGCGTTTGGCAATAAGCGGCACCGTTTTGAAAAGGAAGAGCCCTTCGCAGTCCAGTCGAGCGAGGGCGCCATGACCCTGCAGATCGGCGAGGAAGTTTTCTCTTGGGATGACATCTTTGCCCGGGAATCTGATGAACTGGTCCTGGAATGCGCCAGCGTGAACATCCCCGGCGACAGACCCATCTTGCGGTTCCGTCACGATCGCTTGATCGTCGCCGATCAAGAGACGCCTTTAGACAAGCTCGAGGCGATCACGGGAACCCTCCGAGGAGTGACAATCCCGCGGGAAGCGATGGGGTTCGGCGATGTCAAGCTGATCGCCGCGATTGGAGCTTTTCTTGGCTGGCAAGCGGTGATCTTTGCGATTGCGACTGCATCGATCGTCGGATGTGCCGCCGCGTTCGCGGGCATTTTCTTGGCTCGTGATAGGGCCGGCGCGCGGGTCCCCTTTGGCCCATTTTTGGCTTTCAGCGCTCTTTTCTGGATCTTCGGAGGAGAGGGAATCTGGACTGCCTACTTCGGAATCTTTAGAGAGGGCAGCGCTTTTTAGAATTCGAGCGAACGCAAAAGTGCTATAGATAGAACTTTAATGCCGGAAAAGAAGAAGCTGCCATTTTTCGAACTGCTGCGGCAGGGCTGGCGCCCGTATTGGACGCTCGCGCAATATATGAAGCCCTACCGGAGCACATTTGTGATTGGGCTTCTCTGCGGAGTTGCTGCCGGCATGCTCAATGGAGTTTTTCCTTTGGTGGTGAAACTGGTCGGTGAGAAGATCTTCCCCAGCGGACAAGACCCCAACGCCTACAAGCTCGTCATGTCGGGCGCGCAGGACTCAGGACCGGGTATAGAAAGCGTTCTCTGGATCAGCCTACTTATTCCGATAGCCATGGTGGCGCGCGGCATTTTCTCCTTCCTCAATGGATATTGCATGGCGTGGGTGAGCGCCCGTGTCCTCCAGGATCTTCGCACCAAGCTCTTTCAGCATCTCATCTCTCAGTCGCTGGAATTTTTCAATCGAGCTAAGTCGGGCAAGCTGATTTCGCGCGTTCTCAATGATACGAGAATGGCCCAAAACGCCCTCACCTCGATTGCCGGAAACATCGTCAAGGATCCGATAGCCGTGGTTGTGGGAGTGGGCGTGCTGGTTGCTATGGATTGGCGGTTCAGTTTGACCACTCTTGTCCTCTTTCCGATTTGCCTCGTGCCCGTGCTGATCTTTGGGAAAAAAGTGCGCAAGGCCGGAACAGCCGAAGAGAATGAAGCTGGCACCATGGCTGTCATTCTGCAGGAGAGCTTTGCCGGAGTGCGGGTAATCAAGTCGTTTGCGCGCGAAGATTACCAGATTGCACAATTTGAGAAATCGAGCGCCATTCAATGTCAGAACAGCATGCGAGTGCGCCGGGCTACCGATATCGTCCAACCCCTTATCGAATCGGTTTCAGCGTGTGGCGTCGTGCTCGCGATTCTCTATGTTTATTACTTTAGTATCAGCTTCATGAAGTTCATCGCGCTCTGCTCGGGAATCTTCTTGCTTTATAATCCGCTAAAGTCTCTGAGCAGAATTCCGATGCTGATGCAGAAATGTCTGTCGTCGACAACGAATGTTTTCGACCTGCTGGACTTACGGCCTGCAATCCGGGATGCCAGCGACGCGACGGCGATCAGCGAGTCTCACGGAAAGATTTCATTTCGCAACGTGAGCTTCTCTTACGGACAAGACACGCCTGCTCTGCAGAATGTCACTCTCGAAATCGAGCCGGGAAAGCAATACGCCCTCGTTGGAGCGAGTGGAGCCGGCAAGACGACCATGCTATCGCTCATGCTGCGCTTTTACGATCCCCAAGCCGGTGTCATTGAGCTCGACGGGCGCGATCTGCGAACGCTCACGCAGCGCTCCCTTCGCGAGCACATTGGCATCGTGACCCAGGAGACCTTTCTCTTTCACGACACAATATATGAGAATATTCGCTACGGCCGGTTGAGCGCCATCGAAGCCGAGATTCATGCTGCGGCAAAACTCGCTTATGCCCACGACTTCATTCTGGCTCAGCCGGAGGGTTACGACACCGTCGTGGGAGACAAGGGATGCCTACTCTAAGGTGGTCAGCAGCAGCGGCTGGCCATCGCACGCGCCTTGCTCAAAAACGCCCCGATTTTGTTGCTCGATGAAGCGACTTCGGCGCTAGACTCCGAGTCGGAGAGGATGATCCAAGCGGCGCTCGAGCGGCTTGCTCATGGACGCACCGTGATCGCCATCGCACACCGTCTCTCGACAATTCTGAAGTCGGACAACATCGTGGTGATGGCACATGGCCGGATCGTGGATATCGGCCCACACACCTCTTTGCTGGAGAAGTCCCGTCTTTATAGCAAATTATATCAGTTGCAGTTTAATCACGAGGAGGCGGTGGCTGCCTAAGGGCAGCGATTTACCCCATCCAGCGGCAC
>DATLIT010000059.1:0-4894 GCA_035539295.1 Terrimicrobiaceae bacterium
GTGACCGCCGATTACGAGGCTTTGACCAGCATTTTCAGCGATCCGGACAAATTCGTCGCGGCGGCTCCATTTCCGTTCTTGCTTTCGGCTCTCCTGGTGCTCGCTTTCGGCCCAGGCGCCATCTCGGTTGACGCTCTGATCGAACGTTTCGCCCCGGGCAGACGACCGGAAAAACTCCGATTTTGATTCCGATGTTACGGCTTTTCGCCATTCTTGCGACTGGCATTCTGCTTCCCTGGCCAGCGCGAGGGAGCGAGACCATCGACTGGCAACCGTGGTCCGAGGAGGTCTTTGAGCGCGCGCGGGCGGAAAACCGCTTTGTTCTTCTCGATCTCGGTGCAGTCTGGTGCCACTGGTGTCACGTGATGGAGGACGTCACCTACCGCGATCCGGAGGTGATCAGGCTTCTCCGCTCGCGCTACATTGCTGTCCAGGTAGATCAAGATTCTCGCCCGGATTTGTCGAATCGGTATGAGGATTATGGCTGGCCCGCGACAATCGTCTTCGATGCCAGCGGCAATGAGGTTGTCAAACGCCAGGGCTACATTCCGCCGGGGCCGATGGCTTCGATGCTTCAGGCAATCATGGATGATCCCACACCGGGACCTTCGGTTGTCCCCGAGGAGAAGCCGACTGCGGCAAGCACCGCATCATTCGGTCCCGAGACAAGGCAGGCACTGCGAAGCCGGTTGCTCGATGCCTATGATCCGGTAAACCTCGGCTGGGGAACCGTTCACAAGTTTCTTGATTGGAACGTCATTGAATACTGCGTGTCGGTCTCATCTCGCGAGGGGGATAGTGCCGGATGGGACCGCATGGCGCGGGAAACTTTGTCTGCGCAACGCAACCTCTTCGACCCGGTCTGGGGAGGCGTTTATCAATATTCGACCGACGGGGATTGGAAGCATCCCCACTACGAGAAACTCCTACAATTTCAGGCTGAGAATCTTCGCATTTACTCCCTCGCCTATGCCCGCTGGGACGACCCTCAGTATCTAGAGGATGCCCGGCAGATTCGCCGCTATATGAAGGATTTTCTGGCCAGTCCCGAAGGAGCTTTTTACACCAGTCAGGACGCTGACCTCGTGCCGGGGGAGCACTCAGAAGGATACTTCGCTTTGGGCGACCAGGAGCGTCGCCAGCAGGGAATTCCTCGCGTCGATACCCACATTTATTCACGTGAGAACGGGTGGGCGATCCAAGCTCTTGCCACTCTTTACGCGGTCACCGGCGAGCCAGAAACCCTGCAGGATGCGGTTGCCGCGGCAGATTGGATCATCAAACACCGCTCCTTGCCCGCGGGAGGATTTTCGCATGACGAGAAGGACGGCGCAGGTCCCTACCTTGGTGACACTCTATTCATGGGCAACGCCTTCTTAACGCTCTATGCAGCCACAGGCGATCGACTGTGGCTGGAACGTGCCAGATCTGCGGCAAACTATATCGAGGCGCACTTTAAAAGCGATACAGGGTTCTCCACATCAGTCTTGACAAGCTCTCTGGCCCCGACCCGGCAGCTTGATGAGAACGTCGTAGTCGCAAGGTTTGCCAATCTGCTCAATCAATACACCGGCGATGCCGAATTTCGCGAAATGGCCGAGCACGCGATGCGGTACCTCGTCTCCCAAGGCGAGACCAAACGGCGAGGCTATCAGGTGGCAGGCTTACTTCTTGCCGATCATGAACTCTCCGTGGCTCCGCTCCACATCACCGTGGTGGGAAGCAAAGCCGACCCAGCAGCGCGTGCTTTGTTTCTGGCCGCCCTGAAACAGCCGACTACTTACAAGCGCGTTGAATGGTTCGATGAGGCTGAGGGTCCTCTGCCGCATGCGGATGTGGAATACCCCCAAATCGGGAGAGCCGCGGCATTTCTCTGCACAGAAAAGAGTTGTTCCGCCCCGATCTTTACGCCGGAAAAGTTCAGAGTGCGCTAACTTGGGGCCGTAGAGCCGCGGAGGCAACCTCCTACCACTGCACGACCGAACTGGCGTAGGTAAGCCCTCCGCCGAATACGACCATCAGAATGTAGTCTCCGACCTTGAATCGGCCGGTGCGATTCCCTTCATCGAGCGCGATAGCCACTGCGGCCGCGGAGGTGTTTCCGTAACGATCGAGATTCACCTGAAATTTCGAGAGAGGAACGTTCAGCCGATCGGCCAGGGCCTCGATGATCCTGAGGTTTGCCTGGTGAGGAATGATGCAGGTGAGATCATCGACAGCAAGGCCGCTCTGCTTCAACGCGCGATTCGCCGCCGCCAGCATGGAGGTCACGGCCTGTTTGAAGGTTTCGCGACCGTTCATATGAAGGGTGTTAAGCCGCTGATCGAAGTTCTCCTTTGTCACGGGAATGGCACATCCTCCACCGGGCATGTGCAGGATCTCGGCGAAGGATCCGTCGCTGCCCATGAAGGTTGTGATCACGCCATGCGAACCGGCGCGCCAGCGGAGCACGGCTGCGCCCGCGCCATCACCGAAAAGCACGCACGTGTTACGATCGTTCCAGTTCACGATCGAGCTTAGCTTGTCGGCTCCGATAACCAAAACCGTGTTGTAGGTGTGGTTGCTGATGAACTGCTGGGCGACTTCGATTCCGTAAAGAAATCCCGAGCATGCTGCCGAAACGTCGAAGCAGGCCGCTTTATCGGCTCCAAGCAACCGCTGCACATGGCAGGCAGTCGACGGAAAGATGGTGTCCGGTGTAACCGTCGCCACAATGATCAGGTCGATTTCGGTGGGATCCACCCCGGCTTGGTCCATCGCGTTGCGCGCAGCACAAGCTGCCATATGGCTGGTGTGCTCGCCTGCCGCGGCGACCCGCCGCTCTTTGATCCCTGTCCGGGTGGTGATCCACTCATCGCTGGTATCGACCATTTTTTCGAGATCAGCGTTGGTGAGGATCCGCTCCGGAACGTAGCTGCCGGTCCCAATAATGGAAACGGCGCGGCTAGGCTGGTGGGAGCGCGTCCGCGGGATTTTCTTCATTGTAGCGCTTGATGCCCTCGACGATGCGGGGATTGATGCCGAGTTCGACGAATTCGCACGCGACGCGCAAGGCATTTTTGATCGCCAGAGCACTGCTTGCGCCATGAGCGATGATGGCTACCCCGTTGACACCAACCAGCGGACTTCCACCGTACATTTCATAGTTGGTCCGATCACGAATCGCGAGAAAGGCGTCCTTGGCCAGCAGAGCGCCGAGCTTGCGAATCGGATTGGACGTTAGCTCGCGCTTGAGCCAGTGAAACACCGCGGAAGCAGTCGCCTCACACACCTTCAGAGTGACGTTGCCGACAAAGCCGTCGCAGAGCACCACCTCGACAGGGTTTTCGAAAAGATCGTGCCCCTCGACATTGCCACGGAAGTTCAGGTTGCTCCTTTTCAGCAACTTGAAGATGTCCTTGGTAAACTCGCTTCCTTTGACATCCTCACCTCCGATAGACATCAGCCCGACGGCGGGATTCGGAAAGCCGAGCACGTATTTCGAAATGACCGTTCCCATGATCGCGTACTGCAACATGTGCTCCGGACGAGCATCGACATTCGCCCCGGCATCGATCAGTACGCAGAGTTTGTGCTCCGTCGGAAGATAGGAAGCAATGCCCGGACGTTCGACGCCTTCCAACGTGCGCAGCTTGATCGTGGTGCCGGCGACGACCGCGCCTGTGTGCCCTGCGCTGACAATTGCGTCCGCCTGGCCGCGTTTTACAAGGTCGATGGCACGACTAACCGACGAATCCTTTTTGCGCCGAATCGCATCCACCGGATGTTCGTTCATCTCGACGACCTGCGTCGTGTGAATTATCTCGATCCGAGAGTCCTCGTAGCTGAGCTGCTGAAGCTCCCGCTTCACCGCGGCTTGGTCGCCGGTCAGAAAAAGCCTTCTAATCTTCGGATACTCTCGCAGAGCCATCACTGCGCCGGCGACGGTGTTGCGGGGGGCATAATCGCCACCCATTGCGTCGAGGGCGATTCTCATTGGAGAATTAACCTGCGTCTACCGTCAGAACCTGGCGACCCTTGTAATAACCACACGCTGGACAGGCGGTGTGCCCACGCACACTGGCGCCACACTGCGGGCATTGGGAAAGCTTTGGAGCATGCCAGCGGTTCGCCGCCTTGCGGGTGCGCAAGCGCATCTTGGAGGTTTTGCGTTTTGGAACTCCCATAAAATCCGTCTATTATTTTTGTCGTTTTTCGGTCTTCAAGCCATCCAGAACGCCCCATGGCGCGTCGCCCGGAGACTGAGAGGCATCGCCGGACGCCTGTGAAAAGCGGGCCGGACAGGTCTTTTTCCCCTCCGCATCACAGCGGGGATGAGCTGGAAGAGCAAGATGTATATCCTCTCGAACCTCCTCGGTCAAGTCAACCGACTCCCGTCCGTCGAGTTCCTTTTGCAGCGCAAAGCGGTCGACAGACAACGTCGTTTCAAATTCGTCCAGACAGGCCACGCATCTCAGGCGGACACATACACTGAGACGACCGGTGGCGAAGAGGCCGCCGCCGGAGAGGCCCACGTCCAATTCATACTCGAGGGGCGAACAAGCATGTGCATCCGCCTCTTCCAGTTCCAGGAAGTCGGCATCCTCGACGCCCTCAACATGAAGGGAGCCACCCTGTGGAATTTGGCGCAAATGAATCTTCATGAACGAACGCTCCATGTGAAAAGGCGAAGTTTCAACGCGCAAGTTAGGCCCGAGAGGCATGCTAGGGTCCTGCCGAAGGCCATTCTCGCCAGGGGGCACGTGCCGGCATCGACTTGCGAAGCCAGGCGAACAAGGCGTAAGCCGCGTGCAAGGCAAAGGCGGTAAAGATGGGGTCGAATGGGTAGCGAAACTCCCACTGAACAGACCCAAATAGTGTCACCAGCAATCCGAGAAACGCAATCCCTGTCAAC